>CAZRIR010000155.1:0-5842 GCA_964600195.1 uncultured archaeon
AATATTTAGCATTAGTAAAAAATCACTCTCCTTCTAAAATTACATTGTTCTTAAGTGTTCCAATTTTGTCAATAGTCGCTTCAATAACATCTCCAGGATGAATAGGACTAATTCCACCAGGAGTGCCCGTAGCAATGATATCTCCAGGTTCTAAAGTAAAAAATCGTGAAATGTATTCTATAAGAAAGGGTATTTTAAATAGTAAATGTTTAGTATTCGATTTTTGTTTAATGATCTCATTCACTTTTAACTCTATCTCAAGATCATGGGGATCTCCGATTTCTTTTTGAGTGACAATTTTTGGGCCAATTGCTCCAAACGTGTCAAAAGATTTTGACCTGAACCATGGTTGTTGGGATATGATATCCCGGGTTTGCATTTTTCGAGCGGTGATGTCATTAAAGATGGTATATCCTAAAACATGCTCAAAAGCCTCCCCTTCAGGAACATTCTTGCATCTATCTTTCATAATAAATGCTAATTCCACTTCAGGATCTACTCTATTGTTTTTTCTATCATTAAAAAGAATTTTTGGATAAATGATGGAATCTTCATGCAAGATGAGGCAATTTAAAGTCTTGGTGAAAAGAATGGGTTCTTTTGGTGTTTTAAGTTTTGTTTCTTGAATGTGATCCATGTAATTTAAGCCAAGACATATTATCTTTGTCGGCTTAATGGTAATTTCTCCTAATTTAATCATAATTTTTTCCCTCCAAGTTATTATGTTAAAATTCTAAATTTTATTATAATTAAATTTTTATTGCTTATATAACTACAAACTTCAAAAATCATTAAAAAAGAAAGAATTGGAAAATGTTAGACGAAACTATCATAACGAAAGCAATAATCGAGTCATACACGAAAGAATTCGTAAATAAATTAAAATCTGATGTCATAATTGCTGGTGCTGGTCCAGCAGGACTGGTCGCTTCGAAATTTCTGGCAGAAGCAGGATTAAAAACTATCATATTTGAAAGAAAGTTATCTTTTGGTGGGGGAATGCTCGGTGGAGGGTTCATGTTCAATAAAATAGTCGTCCAAGGTGAAGCCAAGAGAATTTTGGATATATATGATATAAAAACGACTGAGTATGAACCAAATTATTATGTTGCGGACGCGGTTGAATCCGTTGCAAAATTAACAACTGGCGCAATTGATGCGGGGGTAAAAATATTTAACCTGATATCTGTCGAAGATGTTAAAATTGATGAAAATAATAAAATTACGGGAGTGGTAATAAATTGGACTGCTGTTGAGAAGGCTCAATTGCATGTTGATCCGGTTACTTTTGAATCGAAGTGCGTGATAGATGCAACTGGCCATGACGTGGAAGTTGTAAAGACCGTTTTGAATAAAATTCCTGGTGCGAAGCTAAATACGAAAACAGGAACCATTATCGGAGAGCTGCCAATGCATGCCGAAATTGGTGAGAAAATACTGATTGATACCACGAAAGAGATCTATCCGGGTTTATATGTTGCGGGAATGGCCGCAAATGCTTGTTCTGGAGGACAACGCATGGGCCCAATCTTCGGAGGAATGCTCCTCTCAGGTGAAAAAGTCGCACAAATCATAATCAAAAAGCTTAAATGAAGATAGTATTATAAAAATTGCTCATTTTTTTTTACCAGCTAATTCACTCTTCAAAATATCTCCAAATATATCACTAGCATTTTTCAGATGATCCGTTTCTTCTTCATAGTAAATGTCAAATGGTTTTTTTTGATTGGAGAGTGTTAATAAAAGAACTAATTGATTTGAAATTCTATTAAAATGTTCCCTCGAATTTTTATTCTTGTAGAGATCTTCTATCAAGCTTGAAATTAATTTAAATTTCTCTTTTTGAAGGATCTTCTTGTCTTGCTTGTTTAAATCGTTTATGTCCTTTTCTATAAAATCATAAAAAAATTCTTCTTCATTAAACATAGCCATCATTTTCAATCAATCTACAATGTTGGTATTGAATCTCCTAAAAATTAAATATTAGTTTTGTTTAAGGCAATTAAATATGTAAAATATAGTAATATGTGGATAGGATTCTATTTTTTGAAAAATAATAAATGATATGAGAATTTTTATCCTATAATAAAATTCAATTCAATAAAATTAGAGTAGATAATGAATGGGATATTCTAGAACTTTTGTTATGATAAAACCCGATGGTGTGAGAAGGAAATTAGTGGGTAAGATTATAAATAGATTTGAAGAAGCAGGTATTAATCTAATTACCTTACAGATGCTGGATGTTACAAGAAAGTTAGCCGAAAAACATTATGCAGAACATGAAGGTAAACCCTTTTATAATAATCTTTTGGATTTCATAACGTCAGGACCTTCAGTTGCAATGATCCTTGAAGGAGATGACATTGTTTCCGAAGTTAGAAAAATAGTGGGTGCCACCAATCCTGCAGAAGCGGATTCTGGAACGATAAGGGGCGATTTTCGAGAAGAACCTCTCAAATCAATTACAGAAAATATGATTCACGCTTCAGATTCAGACCAATCAGCCAAAAGAGAAATTGGGCTTTTTTTTGGCAAGAAATTTCTTTAAAAACACAATAATCTAATTATTATTTAAAAAACCTTAAAATTTACCCGCTCATATATAACTATTATAAAATAAGTATGAGCATCTAAAATTAAAAGATCATAAGATAAAGTTACAACATGATAAATATGACTGCAAGTGGTTATACTCCAAAAAAAAGAATAATACTTTTTGGCCCTCCTGGAGCAGGGAAAGGAACATTAACCGAAGTTATTAAGAAATTCTTGCCAGAAATCGTCCATATATCTACGGGAGATATATTTAGGGAAAATCTATCAAAAAAAACGCCTTTAGGTTTGAACGCCAAGGAATATATGGATAAAGGCGCCCTCGTGCCCGATGCAATTGTCATTAGCATGGTAAGAGAACGTCTCGAAAGAGAGGACGTTCAAGAATTTGGATTCATCTTGGATGGATTTCCTCGAACTATTGATCAAGCGAGAGCATTATCGGAAATTACTCAAGCAGATATGTTCATCTACATGGAAATTGACAAGGAAATTGTGATTAAAAGAATTCTTGGAAGGTATTCTTGTCCCCATTGTGGCAAAATCTATAACAAATTTTTCTTGCCTCCTAAACATGAGGGAATATGTGATGAATGTGGTTCTAAAATCGAGTTCAAACAAAGAAGTGACGATAATGAAGAAACTATTATGAATCGATTGGACGTTTTTGAACAGAATGCGAAACCAATATTAGAATATTATTCAAACATGGGGATCTTGAAAAAAACTGATGCCACGAGGACACTAGAATTGACCAGGGACGAGATAAAACAATTAATAGATCTCTTGATGTTGAACATTTGCGTTCCTGTCAAAATAACAACGGTAGATTTGGGTGAAATTGAGAAATTCATTAACAAGATAATTGCCGCAAATCCTGAATATGTTGAATATAGGCTTGATTATATTGATGAAACTTCTAAAGTTAATCTGGATTTCTTGAAATTTTTGAATGATAAAGCCCATTCTAATGATTTAAAAGTGATTCTCACGTTTAGAGACAGTAAAGAAGGAGGACAAAAGGAAATTGATATCAATGAACACCTTCGTTTGATGAATCTAATGGCTAGTTCACAACCCGATTATATTGACATTGAAATGAATGCGGATGATGACATGATCCGTGAATCCGTGAGCTTGGCACTTCAAAATGGGGTTAAAATGATCTTTTCATATCATAATTTTGATAAGACTCCCTCTTATGAAGAAGGAAGAAAATTAATAGATGATTTTGAGATTCGGTTGGTCAAGGAATTATCGATTGGCGCAATTACCATAAGAGATTTTCCCTATAAAGTTATATTTTATGCTAAAAATTTCGAAGATAACCTCGTTCCCTTGAAATTATGCCAGGAACTATCAGATATGCGAAAAAGAATAATTAGTTTTTGTATGGGGGAAGCCGGAATTTTTTCAAGAATTAGTTGCGTGAAATATGGGGCGTTATTAACTTTTGCATCTGTCGAGGACCAAACCGCTCCAGGGCAGATCTCCATTGAAAAGATGCGAGAAGCACATAATGTATTATATCGAGGTTAAAACCGGCTTTATCTAATTTTTTACTTTAAATTTTTTTGAAGCAAAAAGTATTATGTGAAGTCATATCCATGTATCATCCTCATGTACATGCAATTTCATGAAACGAGCATTTCACGATGAAATGTAGGTACAACATCTAGATTAAAACAATGATTTAAATGAAAATTTTGATTTTAATAGAAGTGCGACAATTATATTAGGTGAAATATTAAACACTTTAATAATTTTTATTGAATTAGCATTAAAATTTCTTTAATTCATTGATTTTTGAGGAAATATTTTTATATAAAGAATTATGAATACAACCAATAAATTTTAAAATATCTTACATAAAATTAAATAAAAAAAAAGGGTGTTTTTTTATCAAAAAGAATTCATTAATTTGGATCAAAAATATCTCAATATATATCGGTTAATTGTATGTATATTTGGGTGGACCACATTGATTCTATTAGTGGTTGTTCCATTCGAATTAAATATAAGTGGAAGACTGTATAGTTTATATACATTCCAAGCAAACATTTTGGTCTTATCATGGTTTACGATAACATTAATTTTTTATAAAAAAGATAAGAAACCTAAACTTCTAAATTCCGGAGTAGATGGTGCCGTAACCCTGTATAATGTTGTTGCATTATTGATATACGTCACAGGATTAGCTCCTCGAGATTCAATTAGCCCTGAAGGAATACAATTTTTTACAAATCTTTCAAATCATATCATAATTCCAATTATCGTTTTCATTGATTGGCTCTTGCCTAGTTTTAAATACAAGTATAAATGGTCATATATCTTATATTGGTCCATTTATCCAATAGGATATCTTGCATATTGCTTAATTCTTGCTGGTGTATTTCAGATATATATTTATGAATTTTTTAATTTATCTAAAATAGCTATTGGGGGAATAGTTATATCTATTTTAGGGCTAATAAGTGTTTTTATCATTCTTGAATTAATCTTAATTTTCATAAATAGAAAATTATATAATAAATTCCAATAAAAAAATATGATATGCTCAAATTTGTTTCCTTTTTTACTCTACTAATTTTAGCACATACATAACATTACAGTATTTTATAGTGACGACAAACACAGAAAAACACATTTTTGATAATCTAAGCGCAATATTTTCAATTTCACAGATGAAGGAAGAATGCAATTCTGAGAATGTGCTATAAACGGAAAAGGTAAAAGAAGTTTTTAATGAATATGAAATTGAAAATTTCAAATAATTGTAGATACAAAATATTTTTATATGTGAACTCTACATTTTATTTATTTAACATAATTAGGTAAAATAAAATGGCTTTTGGACCGTTAGAAATTGTTAATGGCGTTTTTAGCTGGATCATTATATTTACATATTCAATTGTTGGATTAAGAATTGCACTAATTTACAGGAATTCCAAGGATAAAGCACATCTTTTAATCGGTATATCCTGGATGGGCCTTATATCTCCTTGGTATGGAAGCGGTGTATCTTTCTTGATAGCTTTATTTAATAATGGACAAGGATTGCTCTCATTGCCTCAGGTATATTTTTTATTAGTGATACCATATATTGCGGTGGATAGTGTTGTCATGGTTTCGGGTATTACAGAAATAATGTTTAGAGAACACCGAAAGAAAATTCGATTGGCATTCGTAATTAATTCCATCACTTGGGAAATTCTTTTTGCGATATTTCTGCTTTTTCTCCCCCTCGATCTTTACCTGCCCTTCCCAATAGGTCACCCGCGCCGGG
>CAZRIR010000156.1:0-1844 GCA_964600195.1 uncultured archaeon
AGAGAAAAAAAACAAGAAAAAGGTCAAAATAATCCCCAATCCATAAGATAACTTCAAAAGCTAGGATATAAAAACTCATAAAAATGATTACTGCAAAATACGGGGTTAGCTGATTCTTAAATATTTGTCGGGATATTAAGAAAAAGATAAAAGAATTAACGGAATTTATTATTATTGATGTGAGATGATATGGAATGGGATTTAAACCAAATAATATATATTGAATCTCAATGATAGATAAAGGAATAGGTCTATAATATGCCCAACCTACATATAAAAAGGGATTATAATTATCTTTTGCATGAATAAGAAAAAAAGTTTCATCATTTAAGAAATAACCATCAATATAATATAAAACTAGTAAAATGTTAAAAATAAAGATCAGGATTCCAAAAATGAATATTTTTTTCCATTCTTTTTGATTTATATTCAATTATATTTACACTATTCTAATTATGATTCGCAACTGATTTTCGGATGCTAAATTGTTTTATAAAATAAATTAATCATTAAAAAATTTGTGTAAATTAATGATTATAAACATAATATCGACATCTTACTTTAATTTTTTAGAAATTAAAATGGATTATCACATGAAGGAAGGATAAAATAAAGTTTTTTAGTTTTCACTCTTTTTAGCGAAAAATCTTCACGGGGTTTGTGTTTTCAGTCTTTTTCACGGGGTTTTAGAAATTAGGTTCTTATGAACTGAAAATTTTTTTTTTTTATTCCTTCATTTTCAATGATAATCCAATTTAATATATTGCAAAACTACTATAAAAATCTTATCTTTCAATATAATTAGATATAAATATTTGCTCACGTATTTTGTGCTTTTATTATTGTCTATTCACAAATTTGTCCAGTTTCTTTTTTTTGATATGATTTTTCTGGGGAAAAGAGTAATATAAGGTGAATCGAATTAAAACTTAAATATTCAATGAGCTTAAGGGAATATAAGATAGCAAAATTAAATAGAGACAAAATCAATGTCAGCATTAAATATTATAGGTCTAACCCATTTTTGGATATTTCTTATTAGAGCAATTTTATTATCCTAAGGTGTTATATTCGTATCAATCCATAAACCCAAGATCTGATTTTTTCTCCATATATTTTTCTCGATTGGAGGATTTCTTTTAATAATTCTCGGAATTTTTCTTTTGACGGGTCTTTATATTCATGGGTTAGTCCATGGAATACTTGGAATCATTACCATTATTTATTTAATAGGAGAAGTCATGGGAGGAGTGGTTGCATATATAAAAAAAATCCACGATTGAGAAAAATTCACGTTCTTTCGGGCAGATTGGCGCTAATCATAGTAATTTTCGTGATAATCATTGGTCTCATAATCTTTTCAATTAAAAATATCCAATTCCAACTTTTAGATCATTATATCCACTTTCTTTAGGTTTAGAACCAAATGGAATTAGTAGATTAGATCCTATAATTTATCGAGTCAACAAGTGAAATTCGTCAAATTTTCTAAGATTTTTAAAATCAGGATCATCTTTAGCCATTAATCGAAGATTTGGATCAAGACTAATTGCTTTTTCCAAGGATTTTATTGCGGACAATCTATCATCTACAAGTGCTTCATAAGTTGCTTTATTATACCATCCTATTGCTAGATTTGGATCAATTTGAATGACCTGCTCAAAGCATTGAAGTGCTCTATCAAATTGTTTCAATCTCAAATATGCAAGCCCCATGTTATTCCATGATTTGATATGTAATGGATCAAGTTTGAGAATCTGCACGTAATGCTTGATTGCTTTCTCATGATCGTCTGTTTCATTACACGCAATGGCAATGGAATAATGAACATTAATATTATTTGG
>CAZRIR010000156.1:1944-3160 GCA_964600195.1 uncultured archaeon
GTGCGAGTCCTTTATTATACCACGCTATCATGTCATCAGGATTGAAACCATGGACATTTTCATAGCATTTAATGGCTTTTTCGAATTCTTCTAATTCTTGATGAGCAAGTCCTTTGTTAAACCACGCTTCAGAATCATCTCTATTTCCTTTAAGCACTCTTTCATAACATTTAATTGCTTTCTGAAATTGATCCATTAATTGAAAAGAAAGCCCCTTGTTATACCAAGCAGATAACTTGTCAGGATCAGTTTCCAGTACTTTATCATAGCACCTGATTGCTTCCTCAGGATTTTTCATTTTCTGAAAAATTAATCCTTTTTTAAACCAGGCCGCGATATTGAGAGGGTCATGCTGAAGCGCATTCTCATAGCATTGAAGGGCATCTTCATATTTATTCAATTCATGATAAGTTAATCCTTTATGATACCATGCCTCACTACTAGTGGGATTATACAGGATCGCTTCTTCAAAATAGGCAAGGGCCTCATGGTATTGCTTCAAGTCATTATGCACGGCGCCCAAGTTTATTAAAGCAGAAATGTTCTCTGGATAAACCTTAAGAATTTTTTTATAACGAGTTATCGCTTTATCATGCTGGCCCATTTTGTGAAATGCTAATCCCAAGCTTAGTTGCGCCTCAATATCTCTGGGGTCCATCTTCAATACTTTAATATAAATCTTCTGCGCTTCTTTTATTTCACCCATTTCTTGAAGGGCAACACCTTTATAATATAACGCTGATAATTTATTTGGGTCTAATTCTAATGCTCTATCAAAACTTCGGATTGCTTTTCGATATTCTTGAATGGACTGATGGGCTCGGCCCTTATTGTACCATGTAGATACCTTATTGGGTTCTAATCGAATTGTTCTTTCATAACAGTCGATCGCTTGTATGAATTCTTTCAATTTTTGATGAGCAAGCCCTTTATTATACCATGCCGAAGGAATCTTGGGTTCAATGTCAAGGAGATTCTCATAGCATTTTATGGCATTTTTTAAATCGTTCATTTCAAGATAAGTTTGTCCCATGTTATACCAGCCACGTTCAAATCGGGGATCGATTTCAAGCGCTTTCTTGTAGAACATGATGGCTCTTTCATAATTTTTCATCTCATTATATGCATTCCCAATATCGTTCCATGCAATCGCATTCCTTGGATCGATTTCAAGCGCTTTTTTATAACATTCTATCGCTTTCTCGTATTCTTTCTT
>CAZRIR010000156.1:3260-5835 GCA_964600195.1 uncultured archaeon
TGTAGTGGCCAAGCATTTGGGACTCTGAATCCCGAGACCGCGGTTCGAAACGTAGTGAACATCTCACTTATCGAAAATCCGCGCCGGGCTACTTATTAATCCTAAATTTTAAACATGTTAGGTATTCAAGTTCTTTTTAGGATATCAATATTTTTACTCGGGTAACAATAAAATAAATTTACACCCTTTTGAATAATCTTCTTTAATTCGATCTTCAATCCATATTTTTCCATCATACATCTTGATAATCTCTTTCACTAATGATAAACCCAATCCCATCCCTTTTCCTCCCTTGAGATCATGATATCCTTTTTTAAATATGATCTCTTTTTTCGCATCTGATATTCCCACTCCATAATCAATGAATTCAAGCCTGCAATAGTACTTCTCATCAATCAATTCTTTTGATATTCTAATTAGCACGTTTACCTTGTTGTCATTGTTATATTTTACAGCATTATTTAAGACATTTTCAAATACATCTATTAGCAAATCATCAGCTCTTATATTGATACAATCATTAGAAGAATCAATATTAACATCAATTTCTTTATGATGATAACAATTTTTCACATATTTAATAGCTTCATTAAGCATGGCATGCAAATCCATGTCATTTAACGATAATTTAATTCCCTCTTCTATTTCCGATAATTTACGCACATGAGAAATTAGTCTCATGCCTTGCTTTACAGATCTCTCAATTATTTCTAACAATTCAGCAATCTTGGCCCCGTCTGATAATTTAATATACGCATTTCCAAGCTCGATGGAACTATTGATGGAATGGATCACATTTCCAATGTCATGAGTAAATATGTCTTTATACAGGGTTACTTGTTTAAAGCGTTTTTATATTTCTTTTCAGAGATCATCAATTCATTTTTAGATGTAATTAATTTTTCTTTAAAAAAGGCTACAATAGAACTAAGTAATAGTGCAGCTACAAATCCAAAATTGGCACCATAACTCACTTCCAATGCACCTACAATGGCAAAATGATCTAAAAAAGTAAAACGTTCGGAACTCAAAGCTAGAATGAATAAAATTATAAAAGAGACATGGATGAGTGTTTTTTTATTTAAATAGACGTGAATGAGTAATATTAATATTAGCAACATGATTATTAACGTGAGTATTTGGAATGAATAAAGTATCGGAAATAATGGAACTTGGAATGTAAAGATAACAATCCCTATTTTATTTTTGATACCTTGTTTCTTTATTTTAACAATCCGATATTCTTCATGAAGAATTACAAGGAGAAATAAAATACTCGAAATAAAATATAAAGAATTTCCTATAATGCGATAAGAAAATTTTAAGACCTTTAAAATAATAAAAATTGAGCTAATGGAAAGAGCGTTAAATGAAAATATATAAAGTCTTAGCTTTCTACGTCTAATACTTGAGAAAATAAAAATAATATTGGCCATAATAGTGAACATGGCCATTGAAATATCTAATAGAAATTCATCTAGCAAGTTTAGTTTACTAAATTAAATTGATTTTATAGAAAACATTGATCACATTCACTTTTATAATTACTCATGTAATCGCATGATTTTCCAGCCCTTGAAGAAATTTTCGATATTTTTTTCAATAAGAGTAGTTGCTCTTGTTAAAATTGCTGAAAGGCGATACTTTCAACCCGTCCTTTTGATGACGTGATATCCAAATTGAGTTTTTACCGGCGGGGATATTTCTCCTATAGTTAATTTCGTGCACGCATTCCAAAATTCCGAAACCATCTTTCCTTTTGGAAATTCTCCAAGATTTCCTCCTTTATTTTTACTTGAGCATTCGGAATATTTACGAGCTAATTCTTGAAAACTTTCTCCTGCTTGCAAGTCTTCATAAATCTCTTGAGCCTTGCTTAACTTACCTACTAAGATATGGCTTGCTTTAATCTTTCCTCCCTTTATTGGAGCGCCCCCAGGCAGTTTTAATCCCTGAGAATTATTATTTTTTGCTCCTTTACCATATTTTGGTTTTCCCATAACGGTCTCCTCTTGATTGCTTTATTGAAATTATAAATCTTTATAAATTAGTTTATAACAATCGTGGAAGATTATTATTGCTTTAATTTAAAATCATGTATCTAAAATTCTTTACTTCATTTATCGAGTTGATTTCCACGACAATTTTTTGAAAATCTTCCAATAAACCCTCGAAAATGAGCGTTACTATGTTCCCATCTTTATAGTAATGTTGATGCTTGCTGACGATTTGACTCGCATACTCATTTTCAATTCGATTTAGTTTTTTTAAAATACTCATGTCCTTGGGCAAGACCACCACCATGTTTCCAATAATGGTCTTGGTAATCGGAAGTGTAATGGATGATGAATCTGACCCTAATGCTGATGCGTCCATCGTCGACATGAGCCTGATTAAAGCATCTCTTATTAATTTAGATTTATTATCATATTTATTCCTCGAAACAAGCTTGTTAATGAATGTTTTGAGGTTCTCGTTGGCTGAAAAGCTTATTATCGGCACTTTATCCACCTAATTTTTCTTGGCAATGTGTTAATATAATGTGTGTAACACAAATATAAATAGTTATTGATCA
>CAZRIR010000157.1:0-5812 GCA_964600195.1 uncultured archaeon
TCTCTGGTTAAATGCTGCTAAAAGACCTTGTTTATCTCAAGTATTAAAATTATTTGACTTTTTAATCAAAACCTATAATGAAAAAATCGAACAAATTAAAAATGGTATTTATTTTAGGGATCCATTTTTAGAATCAGAATGGATCTGGGCTAATGAACATGAAGAATCAATTCACGCATGTTATTTTAGAAAGACCATAGAAATTCTTGAACCCGTTAAAAAGGCAGTCATTCAATGCATCGCTGGAAATTACATGAAAGTTTATCTAAATAATAAGTATCTAGGTGATGTTTATAGTCGCTTTTCTCTTTCTCCTCTCCCAATTTATTCTCGCGTTAAACTTTTTGATATAACGAAAAAATTGAAAGAAGGAGAAAATATATTAGCAATAGAAGCATGGAATTTTGAAGGAGGCAAAGGTGCTATAAACATTTATGGACAAAATCAACTAAGATATAATTTAATCCAACAAATAACAAGCGATCATTGGTGGGTTTGTTCTAAAAATGCCCAAGAAACAGATGATTGGAAGAAAATAGATTTTGATGATTCTAATTGGGAGGAAGTTAAATCCTATGGACGCCCACCTAATTTGAATGGAGACATTTATAACCCCAATTTACTTGAAGGTGAATTTTCTGATACACAAGATTATTTTGGCATTGAAAATTGGTTCAATGCTATTACGAAAAAGAAATATCTTGGTTATGGAATTAAACTTTTAAAACCATTTGGATGAGTGATAGTTATGGATGATATAAAAGAGATATTAAAGCAATTATTAGATCAAAAGATTACAATAGAAAAAGCAGAAAAATTGTTGAAAGCGAATTTAATTGAAGAAGTCGGGGAATTAGCAAAATTGGATGTTTTTCGAAAAACACGAACAGGCATTCCTGAAGTTATTTATGCTCGTAATAAAACTCCTGAAATCTTGATAAAAATTATCAACTCTTTTTTAGAAAATAAAAACTATGCAATAATATCCAAATATCAGGAACATCATGAAGATGTAATCATCAAAAATTATGATCAAACTGATAATTTTGTTATAGATAAAAATGAGTTAGCTAAAGTTATCGTCATCCGAAAAAAAACATTTAAATTTCAAAAAAAGAGAAGTATTGTTGGGATTATTACTGCTGGAAGCTCTGATATTCCTGTTGCTGAAGAAGCTAAAGAAATATTAAGGATAATGGGATGTAATGTTCTTACAAGTTATGATGTAGGTATCGCAGGGATGCATAGAATATTTACACCTTTAAGCCACATGATTAAAGAGGGTGTAGACGTGATAATTGTATGTGCAGGAATGGAAGGGACCCTCCCTGGAGTAGTAGCAGCGCTTGTTGACATTCCTGTAATTGGAGTGCCAATTTCAAGTGGTTATGGGTTGGGTGCGAATGGTGAAGGTGCTTTAATCACGATGTTGCAATCTTGTTCTCCAGGATTATTAGTTGTTAATATTGATAATGGATTTGGTGCGGCAGCATCGGCAGCGATTATTGCAAATAAAATAAAAAAATAGTTAAATACTCCATACCTTAATTTTGTTTCAATAGAACACATTAACCTTTTTTTCACCGTTATTTAAATAAGAGATTCAAGTTATTATAAATGAAGAGGTATTCTTAGCATGAGCAACGCACAATCACCTTTAGACTTGGATAGTCTATTGAATCAAATTTCCTCAGGTGAATTGACTGAAAATCAATTAAAAACATTGATGAAAGTGCTCTATTATATTAATCAAGAAATTGTCGTATCAAAAAAAGGAAAAACTATTAAGCTTCGAATCTCAAAAGAAAATCTAGATTTTGCTTTTCAATATTTACTTGAAAAGGGGTTTATACAAATAGATCTAATTAATAATGTTGAAATCTATAGTCTGACTGATAAGACTAAGGATGAATTTAACGATATCCTTAATAATTTAAACATGTCTCAAAAATTACAAAAAATATTAGAAATCATCGAACAAGAGAGTTCTTTTAAAAGAAATAGCGCTGAAGAAAACATGCCTTCCTTTATAGGGTGCTTCATAGCAGATAAATCTGGTAAGACATTGATAATTTTTGAAATTTTTGATGGTGCAATTGAGTCTTTTATAAAAGGTTCGGAAAATGAAACTCAAATAAACCCCGAATTTGATATAGAATTAATACCCATGTTTGTAAGTGCTTTAGAAAAATTTTCTCTTAATATTAACATGCAAAAGCTCTCAGAATTGCGAATGACGGGAATAAACCTAAAAATTCAAACTTTTAGCTATGAGAAATTTACTGTCACTTTCTTCATCAATCCAATGGTCAATTTAGAAAGTGTTGAGAAAAAAATAAAAGATTATTTTAAAATACTCTTTGATAAATATAAAGATGAGTTTGATTTTACCCTAAAGACAGGGGTTGTTCAAAATATATCCCATTTAAAATTAATTGGTAGAGAAATGCTAAAAGAATTGAATAAATATCTCTATCTTGTTGAATTCAAAAACGTCATTATCAATTTAAAATATTACGATCAGACTCACGCTAAATCCCTTTATAATGAACTTTCTTCTCTTTATGAAACTTGCGAATTAAAATTTTCTTTAACATTAGAAAAAATTAAAAAATTGAAGATTTATTTGTTAAAAACAATGTTAAATGATGATCTAGAAGAGTTTAAAAAGATTATAACCAAAACCCAAGAAATTAATTCAAAATTAAACCTGTTGTAATCTTTAATATTCTTTTCTTTAAAATTTTTATTCAAATAAATGCTTTTTTAGTTTAATGATCTTTTGATAAAATGCTTCCTATTAGTTCTAAACTAAAATTCTTAGTTAATTATCCCTTTTTTGTTATTATGAATTCTATAATTTAAGAGCAATAAATATATAAAGGTTATTGATTATAAATAATATTGAACTCATTTTAAATAAAAAAACAAATTTAAATTAAATTAATTTAAAAAAACCTAGTTGAGGCCTGTGGTCGCGATTATGGAAAACTTTTTTGAAAAGTCAAAAGAATTTTTTGGTCTTGGTGATGTAGATAACACCATTGGATCTTTTGAAAAATTGTTGCTACACATCGATCCTCAAACAACAAAATCTTCCTTAAAGGATTATATAGCGTTTCTAGAGAAACTTTTGGATCATTGCAAGCAAAATGATATGAAGGAACAGGGAGCGATAGTCTTAAGAACAATCGGACGTACGTACTCGAAATTCAAGCAACATGTAAAGGGTTTAGAATATCAAAAGAGATCACTAAAGATTCAAAGAAAACTGGGTAATAAAAAGGATTTAGCAGAAGGATTAGTTTATTTAGCAGAAGATCTAGAGATTTCCGGAAATTATGGTGAATGTATAACCATGTTTTCAGAAGCAGCAGCGATATGTCATGAAATGGGAAAATTGAGGAAAGAAAAAGAATTAAAAAAAGAAATAAATAGACTTAAAGATTTCTCTGAGGAAATAGTTGAAGATGAATACATCCTTCATAAATTTAACATAGATAAGTTCTAAACGTAATTTCAATAACTCTTTATTTTTTTTAATTTTTTTTGTAAAGATTTTTTATTTCAGATTGAGAAAGATTTTGTAACTTTTTAAGAGGTACTCCCGATTTTTTACTGATATGTTTTAGATCTTCATATTCTGGTTTGATATTTATAATTTTTTTTCCATCATGAGTATTAATATATGATACTTTAAATCTAATTTCATAGTTAACTTTATTGATAAATAGGTTTTTCTTTATAAAATCCCTGTCAATGCAAACCCGTTTAATTGTATTTATACGTACGCCTAGTGTTCCTAATTCTTCCATGATTCTTTCGATAACTTGAAATTTATAAATTGGATGGCATAAAATCTGTATAATATGTCCTGGTCTATTTTTTTTCGTTATGCTGGGAATTACCTGAATGTCTAAAATATTGCTATTTTGAATATTTTCTATAAAATTACCTAAGATCTCTCCAGTTACATCATCAACATCAGTCTCTACTACTGATATTTCTTCAATATATTTCTCTAATGAATACTCCTCAACATCGTTAAAAATCATATCATTTTCTCCATAAAAAAGTCTCAAGATATTGATGAATTCTTTAAAAGTTTTTTGTCCCGTGCTATATGCAACTTTTTCAAGGTACATGTTATATGTTGAGACTTTTGGATGTAAATTTGATAACAATGCGGCACCTGTAGGAGTTACAAGCTCATCATCTATTGGACCACCAATTATATCAATATTTGATTTTTCTAATATTTTTAAAGTTGCAGGAGCTGGTATGGGTAATAAACCATGTGCCGATTTGATCGTTCCACCACCAATTGGTAATTTGCTACATAAAACAATAATATCTTTTTCAAACACTCCTAATAAATCGAGTATGCGAGTAACACCCAAAATGTCAATGAGGGTATCCACCGAACTAAGTTCATGTAAATGAATTTTATCAGTTAAATCCCCATGAACTTCTTTTTCTGCTTGAATTAAGGAAGATAATACATTATTTGCATATTTTTTAGCTGAATCTGAAAATTGTTTTTCATTAAGAAAGTTATTTAGGGCATTCAATAAGCTTTGTGCCTTTCTATGTTCTTTAGATTCTTCAATCTTTATTTCAAGCTGATTAACTTGAAGTCCAGAACGTTTTATTTTCTTTAAACTTATCATCAATTCCTTCACGCCGGAAAGATAATTTTTTAGTCCTGTTAGTTCTGATATGATCTTATCACTGCTATCAATCAGGCTCAACAATGCCGATAAAAACATGTCTCCAGAAATTCCAGAATTAGCTGCATCAATATAGAGAATTTTCATCATTTTGCAAAAATTAAAAAACTAATTACATTAGTCTAAAAAAATAAATTAGTATAATAATAATTATAATAATATAAGAAATTATATAAAATTCAAAAATATTTTTGAAGTGTTTCTATATCGTGTCAGAACTACAAACACTAAAATGTTATATGACCCAATTACCTGCAACGATTTTACACTTATTAGGTATTAATCCACCCACGGGCATTATTCCTGATCCCGTTAAAGAAATAATTGAGGAATACACCGGGATAGAGAGAATTTGTATTAATATGATCGATAATTTTGGATTATTTGAAATCACGATGTATAAACCTTCTTTTATTATAACCAATTCTGAAATAATGGCATTATTGTCAACCAAAAATCCTTATACTTTAGGTGTATTCCATCAAATTATCTATGGTGGTTTTAAGGTTGAGCCAAGTGGTTTTCATTTGTTGAAAGCAATAAATAGCAATGATAAAAAATCCTGTTTTATTGCACGAAAAAAAGATATTGACCGATATAATGGTGATACACCATCCACAGCAAAGGATACGGACATGTCAACTTGGGTTGAGAGTGCGAAAGTTATAAATAATTACGACCTTTCTTGGATGCATTATCATGATTTTGAGAATTTATACAAGCAACAACAACGTTTGAAGCAACGTACTCCAGAAGAATTAATTGAAAAACTCATCTTACGGACTGATAAATGGATTTTAAGTAATTATAAACAGTTAAGAAATAATTCATTGATGATTATTATTGGAGATCACGGGCGTTCAAAATTAGATCTTCAATATTCAGGAAAAATAGCTCAATGGCGTGAAGCGAGCGTTCCTGTTGCTATTTTTATTAGAAAATAATTAATTTAAGGTAATAAAATTGGAAGAATATAAAAGATTCACCATTTCACTTCCTCAAGAATTATATGAAGAATTTGAAAAATATAGAAAAAAACTCAATATTTCTCGTTCTGATGCAATTCGTAAAGCAATGAATGC
>CAZRIR010000158.1:0-5745 GCA_964600195.1 uncultured archaeon
GGGGCAAGCTCAAGCAAATCCCATGGGTCCGACGCAATTTAGTCCATATCGAGTCCTTCAGGGTGCTCAAGGAAGTATGGGAATTGTAACATGGTGCACCCTAAAGGTTGAATTATCACCTACAATGCAGAAAATTTTTCATATTCAATCAGATAATCTTATGCTTCTATTAGATTTTCAGCAGAAATTGCTCAAGTATCGGTTATGTGATGAATTAATGATCTTGAATGATTTAAACCTCGCCAGTTTGATATTACAAGAACCAAAAAGTATAACTAATCTCGCTAAAGAATTAAAAAAGTGGAATATGACTTATGTAATTTCTGGCCGTGGGTCACTGGCCATTGATAGAATTTCATACCTTGAAGGAGATATAGGTGATATATTAAACGAAGAATGTTTTAAAGGTTTAAGATTTTCAACAAGATTGAATTCTAATGATATTTTAAAATTCTTGAGTGAAACTACGGAAAATCCTTGGAGAATGCGGCTTAAAGGAGGATCTCAAAATATATTCTTCATATCTAACTGTGATAATATTTCAAAATTTGTTTCACTTGTCAAAAAGCATGTACCTTATGATATAGGAGTATACATACAACCTATAAATCAGGGGACCTCATATCATTGCGAGTTCAATCTTTTTTATGATCCTCTTGAACAAGATGATTTAAACGATCTTAAGGGGCTATACATGAAAATCAGCACGCAATTAATGGATATGGGTGCCTTTTTTAATAGACCCTATGGCCTTTGGGCGACTGAGATGTTTAAAAGAC
Organism: uncultured archaeon; assembly: GCA_964600195.1. Classification (GTDB taxonomy): domain Archaea; phylum Asgardarchaeota; class Lokiarchaeia; order Sigyniarchaeales; family SOKP01; genus FT1-020. Next base: position 780 of record CAZRIR010000158.1, read on the forward strand.
ATCAGGACTCTACAAAGGTTGCATTAAAAAAAGTGAAAAAAATATTTGATCCAGAAAACGTTTTAAATCCAGGAGTATTGTGTTTTGATGACTGAATCACTTAAATAAGGAGAATATGGATTATCATGGATGAGAATGAATATAAAGAAATGATCAAAACTTGCCTTAGATGTTCTACCTGCAAGTGGATACCGCAATTACAAATAAAAAGTCAAAAATATGCAACTATATGTCCTGCGATTGACATGTATAACTTTCATCCTTATAGTGGTGGTGGAAAAATAATATTAGCCCTTTCTCTTGAAATGGGACGAATAGAACCAACAAAAGAACTCCGAGATCTCGTCTATAAATGCTCTGCCTGTGGAGGCTGTGCCATATCTTGCAAGTTTCTAAATAATTTAGAACCATTAGAGATAATGGATAAATTAAGACAGAAACTTGTTGATGTGGGGTGTGGTCCAATGCCAAAGCAACAAGAATACATAAATTTTGTCAAGAATGTAGGTAATCCTTACAATGAACCACACGATAAAAGATTTGATTGGTTACCGAATGATATTCAAGTAGATCCAGACGCTAAAATTGTATTTTTTGTTGGATGTACCGCATCATATCGAAGAAAAGAAATGGCAATTGCAGTCGCTCGCATATTAAATGCTGCAGGAATAAAATTCAGGCTATTTAATGATGAAAAATGTTGTGGGAGTCCCGTATTACGTGCAGGTGATAAAAAATCCTTCTTAAAATCAATGAATGCTAATTTAGATGCATTGGAAGATCAAGATATAGAAACGGTGATATTTACGTGTTCTGGTTGTTATGATACGTTTAAAGTGGATTATCCCCTTTATCGCAGTTATAAGTTTAATGTTATTCATGCTGTTGAATTTTTTGATGAATTGATTCAGAATGGTAAGATAAAATTAACTAACGAAATACCCTTGAAAGTTACATACCATGATCCATGTCATTTGGGGAGAAATGCAGAACGATATGAAGATTGGGATGGTGATATCGTACCCTTAATGCCATTAGTCTCCATAGCCATTCCCCAAAAACCGAAAAGATGTGGAGCAAAAGGGATATATGATCCTCCAAGACAAATTTTAGGTAGCATCCCGGGTATGAATTTTGTTGAGATGGAAAGAATTAGAGAATATTCATATTGTTGCGGTGCAGGTGGCGGAGTCAAGTCCGCATTTCCAGAACTTGCGCTTCATACCGCTCAAACTAGGATTGAAGAGGCTGAAAGCACTGGAGCCGATGCATTGGTATCTGCTTGTCCTTTCTGTTCTACAAACATCCAAGATGCCATTCACAAAAATGGTTCAAAATTAACATACTATGATATAAACGAATTGATTTTACTCGCACTGGGTAATAATTTAGAAGATCCAAAAAAAACGGTGGAGGTGCAATATTAGCTGGTCCTCGATAAAAATATTTACGATGAACTGAAAGAAGTAGTCGGTCCAAAAAACATCAATGACGGGGAAGTAATTACGGAAGGTTATGCATATAACTGGTGCATGGAATTAATTAATCACATGGAAGGGAAAGATCCTATTCCATTTTCACCTCGACCTAAAGCAGTATTATTACCTTCAACAACCGAAGAAATTCAAAAGATTTTACAACTATGTAATAAATATAAGATACAGTTTAAGGCACAATCAACGGGGTTAGGTCCTTGGAATAATGTTTCAAGTGATAATAGCATTATTTTAGATTTACGTCGAATGAATAAAATTATTAAAATCGATGAAAAGAATTTATATGCTGTAATTGAGCCATATGTCAGTGGAGCACAACTTCAAGTCGAAATTAAGAAATATGGTCTCAATTGTCACATGCCTGGTGCAGGGCCTCAAGTTTCTCCGCTCGCTAGTGCAACAAGCATGAATGGTCCCGGTTTCACCTCACCTTCTACAGGTCATAGCGCAAGAAACGTGTTGGGTGTTGAATGGGTGTTACCTGATGGTGAAATCATGCGATTGGGCTCATACGGATTGAAGAATGAGCCTGATTGGAATATGGGCGACGGTCCAGGACCTAGTCTTAGGGGTATCATGCGCGGTTGGGCTGGAGCCAAATCAGGAATTGGTGTATTTACAAAGGTGGCTGTAAAACTATTTCCTTATCCATGTGATGCAACATTTAATGTTACCGGGCATTCCCCTGACTATGGATTTGAAATACCTGATTTTATTCGACTTTACGTGATGGATTGTGGGACCCATAAAAAACTCGAGAAAGTCATGCTTAGCATAGAAAAGGAAGAGGTATCTTTCATGTGCAGTTTCCTGGCGGGATTTGCCGTGATGGCCATTTTTGCAAATTCTATAGAAAAACTCATGAATCTGATGTCAATAGGAACCTTACGAGTTCCTATTGTAACAATTATTACTGCACGTACGAAACGAGAATTCGACTACAAGCAGAAAGTAATGGAAAAAATTATTCAAGTTCATAAGTTAGAAAATATTATAGGAACAAAATATATTCCCGATCCAATTTTTTATGCGGAAGCTTTGCGTTCTAATTTGGGACAACATGGTTTTATTGCTACCGGTGGATTTCAAAGCAATAAAGGCGTGTGTGATACCGCTAAAGTATGTATCAACAGTGCAAAAATAAATATTCCCCTGAAAAAAGAGTATATCGCTAAAAAAGCTCTTCCTGATGATTTTGGTGAAGGTCAATGGATGTCATCCTATGAAAATGGGCATTTCTTTCACATGGAGATCCCGACGATGTTTGATCAAACAAAAGATCACAGTGTTAAAGGGATGGCAGAGTACATGGAGAGGAGTAATGAAATTGATCTAGTTAAACATTTAGGAGCACCGTTTTTTGTAGAAGGAGATAAGATGCATGACATGTTTGGACCACATGCATCGAATTATCACGTTTGGCTCAGGAAGATTAAAACTGCGTTTGATCCTGATAACATTGCGGATTCGGGTTTTTATATATCCCCTAATGAAATTAAAGATAATTGAGGTGAAAATATAATGACTATTACAAAATCAGAAATGAAAAAAGTAAGGGGCTTTGCGGGACTCTTGAATAACGTCCTTAATCCCCTAAATGAAAATGAGCATTTTTTAAGTAAATTTTCCGATACCAAAGTAAATATTCTCATTAATGCTTGGAATGCTAATTTTGCTGCATTAATCATTATTAATGAGGGTAAATTACGTGTAGAAAGCATACCGAACAAACCTAAAGACGATTTAAACCAAGAAAAAATTGGTTGGGATGCTTATGTTGAAATGGATACCCAAACATTTCTCGCTTTTGCAATGAAACGATTATCTTTATTAGGATTGACAAAAAAAGTAATCGCTCGAAAAGTGAAATTGAAAGGGCTTTTTAAACTATTGATTTTAATGAAAATAATGAAATTATTAGGTTGAAGAAATGAAAAATAATAATAAATCAAAGATTAGGGAAGCTTGGACGGGACCAGGTAATAAAGATGGAGAGATTACTGTCTTTAAACCAGAACATGATGGATTACATATTGACATGAAAAAAAAAGGCAATGCAGAATGGTGGTATTTTGATGCACGACTCGATGATGGTCATTTTGTGGTCGGCTTTTTTAGAGCAAAACATGAAAGAACTGGCAAGACAGGTGTCGAAATCACGATATATAAGCCAGATGGGAAAAAAATCCAAAAAATTTACGATTATTCTCGTTCTGATTTAATTGCATCTGGTAAGGATGCCAATGTTCAAGTAGGGAAAAATTACATAAAGGTTGACTTTTCAAACGGTAAATTGCCGGAATATGAAATCTTTTTAGATGAAGAAGACTATGGAATTCATTTAAAATACAAGGCAACTGTTCAAAGCTGGATACCTGGTAATGGTTTCACGGAATTTGGTAATCTTGGGCATTTTGGATGGTGCATAGCTCTTCCACGAGCAGAGGTAGATGGTACTATAAAAGTGGATGGTGAAACAATTCCAGCAAAAGGTACAGGATACCACGATCATAACTGGCTAAATTTTAATCTTGTAAGAGTTGTGGAGTATTGGTATTGGGGACGAATTTATTCTGATAATTTTACCCTCATTTATGCGTATATTAAATGTAATAAAAAATTGAATGGACATGGAATAAAAGTGTTAATGCTCGCTAAGGGAGAGAAAATTCTCCTAAGTTCGGGTGAATCTAATATCATAGCAGAAGATTTGCAATTTCATGAACATGTCAATAATTACTATCCCAAGATCCTTAAATTCGACATCTCAGAAAAAATACAAGGCATGCTTGAAGTCCAAGAGCTAATCGATGCTGATAACTTACTTTTTGAACTTAGTCCCGTCTTAAGGTTTATTGTAAAGAATATTCTAAAATTAAAACCAGGATATTTTAGATTAAATTCAAAATTCAGATTGGATATTGAACACGATGGTAAGGTTTATCAAGAACAGGGAAACACTTTACATGAAATGGTTATTGCAAAATAACCATGATTATTCAAGGTAAAATGACAGAGAATTTAGGTTATCATTCCAAAGACTTTTTTGGAAACAGTCTTCTCTTTAATTTTGCAATTCCTGTATCCTCGTCGTAATCTAAAAGGCCAACACGGGCTAATTCTTGGACAGACCTCAATACAAAAGCGCCTCCAACACCTGTTGAGTTTTTTAATTCCTCCCTATTCATTTCTTCTTTATCACCATGAAGGACATGCAAGATACGATAATGTGCTTGACCCTGCCAAATCTCCTCAATCAGTACTCGATATATTGAGAGTAATGCCTGAATTTTATCAAAATTAAGTTCCATTTCTTCTTGTTCTGCTGCTGCTTGAGCAAATTTCTTTAATTCCACCTTTACTTTCTCATATTCATCTAACAATCTCATCTGTTCTTCGGTCATTGCACCGATTTTTTGATCCCTTTCTTGTTTTTCTTTTTCAAGTTTTGCTGTTTCTTCTTCCAAATG
>CAZRIR010000159.1:0-5724 GCA_964600195.1 uncultured archaeon
GAAATCACGTGGAAAGGATCATAATGATGAATGCTTTATTGAATAAGTTTGTGTCCTAGACAATACTTAAATCCGTATTAAAGTAAAAAATGATATTCTTTTTATATCTTAAAAAGTTATAATAAATTGCAAAATATATTTATTAATTTAAAATGTTAATAAAACACACATTAAAAGGTTGAAAATGTAAAATGGTTGATCAAGCACTAGTTGATAAATTGAAAACTTTAACGGACGATCCATCTGTAGCAACAATCGAGGATTATCCAAAACTTTTAGAATATTTGAAGCAAGTTTCTAAAGAGAATGATGATCTTAAGGAAGAATTAGAAGACATGGATATTGTCGTTCAAATGGTCATCACTGATAAGGATAAGAAATTTTGGCTAAAAGCTCAAGAAGGAGAAGTTGATGCTGGAGAGGGAGATATAGATAATCCTTCATTTACATTCTCTGCTGCTTTTGAAACTGCAGTAGGCATGTTAACTGGTGAAGTTGATGCTACATCTGCTTATATGGCCGGCGATATAACCGTTGAGGGTAATCTTCAAGATGCCATGGCATTTCAAGAAATTCTTGAATTAGCAATGGAAGCTTTTGAAGACATGGCCGACTAAACAAATTATTCCTTATTACAAAAAATTGGTTTATTCATAACCTTTTTTTTATCCTTATTTTTTATTTTTTTGATTCTAACTTGTAGATTTTATCATTTTTTTTTACTTGATTATCCACGGTAATTCCTACTAATACGTGTTTATCTCTTGATGCTATGGGTGTTTCTGTTAAATTTTGTTTTTGCTTTATTTGTATGGATTTGATCACCTGTTTGGTGTAAGTATCGGTGTTTGTTCCTACTATGTAGATTTCATCATTTAATTTCAGTTGTCCATTAGTCAATACGATTTTAGCGGCCTTTTTATCACGAAAATAAGATAAAACTTTACCTATTTCCGTTTTCTTATAATTTGAAACGTTTCCTTCCTGAGTCAACTCAATTTCACTTCCAGTTGGTAATCCAAAATAAAATCCCGTGGAGAAACCTCGGTTATATACTTTTTTCAATCGTTTTAACCAGTCATTAACTTTTTCATCGTTAAATGTACCATAATAATAAGCATCTATAGCCTCCCGATAGCATGAAGTAACCTCGTCAACATAAATAGGTCCTCTCATTCTTCCTTCGATTTTAAAGGCATCTATATTTGCGTCAATCAATTTCGGAATGTGCTCGATCATGCATAAGTCTTTCGCATTAACGAAAAAAAATCCATCATATAGGAGTTCATTATTCTGTTCGTCAATAACTCTCCATTTTCTTCTGCAAGGTTGAACGCACCTCCCTCTATTTGCAGAATATTCCTGCGATTCGCATATCTCCGCTGAAAAATAGCATCTTCCGGATATAGAAGTGCATTGGGCTCCATGGATGAAAGTTTCAATCTCAGTCCTTTTTAGAACATTTTTAATTTCCTTTATTTGTTCTAAAGATAATTCTCTCGCTAAAATTAACCTTTTTGCACCAAGATTTTCATAAAATCTAGCTGAATGTGAATTAGAAATATTTGCTTGAGTAGAAATGTGAAATTCTAAACCACTATCTTTTATTAATTCAATGGCTCCAATATCATGAACGATAACCGCGTCAATTTCTGCATTCACGGATTCATTGATAATTTTTTCCATCATTTCAAGTTCATTTTCATAAACTATGACATTAGTTGCTAAATAAGCTTTAAGATTGTTATCGTGACACTTTTTAACAATGCTTGTTAATTCGTTTAGTTTAAAATTATCACTAAACATTCTCATGTTGAGCGATTCAACGCCGAAATAAATGGCATCCGCTTTATTTAAAACCGCATTGAGGGATTTTAGATTTTTTAATGGAGCTAATAATTCTACTCTTTTCATCAGGACATCTTTTAAATTACTAATTTTTTTTAAAAATTAACTTGATTTAGTTTAAAATAAAAATAAAAAAAAAGAATATAAATATAGTTAAAATACAAAAAATCCAATATAGAAAAATACCGCACCGATTAGAAACAATAAAACGGCCCACAAGTATGATAATTGTTTTTTGTAATTCCGGAATCTCCTGCCCGTTTCAGTTTCAATGGAGTGAACTTGAAGAAATGGTATAGGACCTCGACGATACCAACCCTTTATTCTTACTTGTTGACCAATTAGTTTTTCTACTCTGGCAACAGCAAAAAACCAATCAACAAGACGAATTCCAAAACTATAATCAATATATAAGATTCCCGTCTCATCCCTGAAGTATAGATCGTCGCTAAAGTAATATCCCGCAACCCCTCTTCCGATAATGGTTCCTTCAATATATGCTGGAACGCAACGAATTGGTGATACTTTTACATTGCTCACGAGTTCAACTACTTTCTTGGGTTCGTATCCTTTTTTATACATGAATCCTATTTTCAGGAGATAAGCAAAACCCATTACATAGAAGGTAATGAACCATAAAAGCAGTAACCATTTAAGTGTGATGATTACGGGGAGTTGCGTGAAACCAACGAAACCAAAAAAGCCAAAAACCCAAAAAATTGTAAAGAGCCCCATCGCAGCAAAAAATAACCACGTTAAGTCTTTTATCAACACGTCAAGTAAAAATTCGTCCCATAGAGATTTTCCTGCTTGTTCTTCTTTAATTTTTTTAGCATCTTTGAAATCTATTTCAGGTTCTACTCCATAAATCGAGCATTGTTCATTTAAGCATTGGATTCTTTTAGCTGGAAGAGGATGGGTGCTGAAAAACTGATAGTATTTCGCCCATGGGTTGTATAAATCCCACGCGGCGGCAGCTTGAATTGCATCTTTAGAATAGGATCCTGAGGATCCAATGCTATTTACAACCAATCCACGAGCACCACCCGGATTAAAAATTCCTAATCCTCTTAAACCATACATTTTAGATCTTCTACGTTCTTTAACGGTTATTGTTGGTGTTTCAGCGAGCAAACCATAAGCAATTTTAATCAGTCCTGTGGATAAAGCATTTGGATTTTCAAGAACTTCAGCAGCATGGCTGTCAGCATAATACTCGCGAATTCTACTTACTATTAACGATATGAGATATCCAATGTAATAAGATACATAGGAAAGAATGGCAATTGCGAACAATAATAAATAAATATAATTTCCCTCCTCATCTCTTGATCCCCTGCTTGAAAATGCTGCTGTATAGTATGCCCATCGTGCAATTGTTAATAACACCAAGGGAATTGCGAATACTATGGTCATCAAGATAAAATCGGAATGAACAACGTGTCCCAATTCATGTGCTAAAACGGCTCCTTGCTCTTCCGGATCTAAATATTCAAGGATTCCTTCAGATAATACTATTTTTGCCTTATTTTTGGTCCAACCGAATGCAAAAGCATTAGGGGATAATTCTCCATAAATAATACCTAATTTGGGCATCTTAATCTTTCTCACCTGAACAACCTGATCGATAATATCAGCCAAATGAGGATATTCTGCTTTATAATCCTCATACGGAACCCATGTTATTTTATACATCCACCCGACAAATACCGGTGAAATTAGATATTGGAAAAAAACAATGAGTAATGTAATACCTATCATTATCAAAAGTCCAAAAATTCCAAGTGGAGAGAGGAACCATACCCCAATAGCAAATACTATCGCGAAGACCAGACCAAATAATGCAGTAATAGCAAATATTGAAGCTAATTTCAATCCCATTTTTATTTTTACCTTTTTTTGTTAGATTTTTATGTAGATATCAATTAATAATATTAATCAATCTTGTCTTAATATTATATTGTTTGATATATAATTATTAAAATTTTACATCAATTTATTTTTAGATGTTATTTTAGTTAGATTTTAGAGTGATTCCTCAATAAAATTTTATAGGATGTTCAATTCCTGAGATTAAATGAGCTATATGCCATCATGGATAATATTTTCAATCAAGATTTCTCTCTAAATGGTAAGAGTGTTATACATGGCAGAACTCCGGATATGTCTATGAAAAATAAGTAAATCTTGTTGAATTATAAATATTTATTAAATTGCTTAATTCCCATCTTATTTATTTACTCTTAAAAGGTAAATACATTAATATTTTTCATCCTTTAACATTTTAAATGATGTAACGGATGTACAAATGTACATGTTGTCAAGATTGTTTATTTACAAGAAATCAAGCCAATTGTGCAATAATCAAAAACATATATACATTGCAAGGGTTGCCATAGGTATTTCTATTAATTATATTTAGATTTTTATTCTAAATCCTTAGTTATTAAATATTTAGATATTTTTTCAGCAATTTTTTCTTGTTTCTTCCAAGATCCAAATGCCCTACCAGCTGCTGTTAATGAATCTATTGTTTTTAGAAGATTTTTATCCATTTTTTTAACTGGGCTTTTAGCAAATGTTGTCATTGGTAATGGAATGAAAGAATGAGTGTGAATTCTTGCTCCCAAATTTGTTAAATCCTTCATGACATTAATTGTCATCATTATATCATCCTCATTTTCATTGGGAAGACCGAATATAAAGTCAACATAAGCTTTTAGACCAGAATTTATAGTTAAAGTAACAGAACGATAAATATCTTCTATGGTATGAGCTCTATTGCACGCATCTAATACTTTTTGACTTCCAGATTGAGCTCCAATGATGATATTATCATTATCAGCATATTTTAATATTAGTGCTAAGGACTCTTCGGTCACGTGTTCTGGTCGAACCTCAGATGGAAATGATCCTAAAAATATTCTTCCTTCAGGTTTTATGATTTCTTTGACATTAAGTAATAATTCTTCCAATTTAGAAAGGTTAAGGTTTTTTCCATTGATAGATCCATAAGAAAATGCATTTGGTGTTATAAAACGAATATCTGTAAGGTTTTCTTCTTTCATTATTTCAACATATTTGCATATCGATTCAATGCTCCTGTGTCTGGGACGAGTGCCTAAGAGTTGAGGTGTTTGACAGAAATAACAAGCATAGGGACACCCTCTTGTTATTTCTATTGCTCCAAACCGTTTATTGAAGAATGGAAACGGTGGATATTTATTTAAATCAATCTTATTTCTCCTATCTGTAAAGACATGTTCTTTTTTTTCATTTACAAATCCAATACCTTTAATTTCAGAATAAGATTCATCATCCTTGATTTTGTGGACTAATTCAATGAAAGTCTCTTCCCCTTCTCCCCTAACAACTACATCAAATCCAATTTTAAGAGTTCCTAGAGCATCTCCTGTTGGATGTGGACCTCCTGCTATAAAAATTAACTTTTGTTTAAAATGTTTTTTTAATGGCTTGATTAAGTTATTAATCTCCCATAACTGGGTGGTAAAAAAAGAAATTGCTAATATTACTTTTTTATATCTTGAAATGGCTTTTTCAATAGATTTAGACAATTCATTTTTCTCAGAGATAAAGAATATGTCAATATCACTTGCTATCTCATCCGATTCTAATGCTCCTATTAAAGCATTGAAACTGTAAATATTATTTTTGCTATAATAAAGAATGAGTGCTATTGGTTTCTCAAAGCCCATCAAACTAATCTCTTTCGTTCTATTTGTATTAATTATTAAAATAATTCTTAGACTTTATATGTAACAGCTTTTTATAATAACGTTTTAATTTAAAAGACAATAACTATTAATTTATTCCTTGATATTTTTACCATTAGACTTCTTAAAATTGAAAGAAAAG
>CAZRIR010000160.1:0-5689 GCA_964600195.1 uncultured archaeon
AACCACACTTCTTACAAACATGTTTTTTAGCATACATTGGTATGTGGCCAACATAACTTAGAACTTTTGATTTATCTTCCTCAGAACGGATATCACTACCTACGGCTCCACACATTGGACAAGTGAGTCGTTCTTCTTTGAGAAAGCCCCCTCTACCTATTTCTGGTGGGCGTAATTCACTCAATTCAGATTCCGCATCAGTTAAATTAGATGATAAATCTTCCAGAGTTTTCTCTTTTTCTTCAAGAGTTCCTTTTAATTCTTCAATTTATGCATCTTTAGCTGAATAATTAGTTAATAAATCTTCAATTTGAGTTTGTAAATCTTTCTTTTCTCCCTCTAAACTTGCGATTTTGCCTTTTAAATCTTGGACTTGAGATTTCAGGTTATTTATTTCTTCGTCTTTACTCGTAATGTCATTTTTAAGCTTAGTGAGTTCCATGTTAGCAGAATTTAATTCAGTTTTTGCAGAATATAAATCATTTAATGCTGAATCTTTCTCCGCTTTTGTAGAATCTAATTGAGAAGTTATATTAGAAAGATTTTCATTTGATTTTGATACTCCTTTTTCAAGATCATTTATTTTTGTCTTTAAAACTCCTAAATCATTTTTTAATGTTTTTATTTCCTCAGATAATTTAATGACTTTATCTTCACTTGTTTTTAGTTTTAATTTTGTTTTTTCATGATTGGCTTTTTCACCATCAAGAGAAGCTTGTGTTATTCCAAGATCATCCTTAGTTTTGCTGAGGGCTATTTCATGTTCAGCCAAACTTTTTTTCGATTCAGAAAGCTGTCTTTCTAAATCATTCACTTTAGCTCTTAAATCCAATAAAAATTTCCCTTCAACAGAAATTTTTTTATCAGGTCGTTCTTCAGCCTTGCTCCAATCTAAAGTCATAATATTCACTCATAAATTCAAGTTTTTATATAATCTAGTAATGAACAATTTTTTATAATTTTTAATTATATGTTATATTAAATTATTTTCTTTTATATTTTCGCACTTTAATAAATAACAAGTGAAATAGAAAAGTAATATGATTTTTACTGTTCAAACTACTGAAAAATAACATATCGTGCTAGAGGACATGAATAATTCTAAAGATGATGATAGATCGGTAGAATTTTTATCAAGTTCTGGAGTGTTTAAGACTTCCTTTTCATTGATAATTATCTTACAACTCATGGTAGGTGGATTGGTATTAATTTTAGTAAATTCATGGTATTACAATCATCTTTACATGTTGATAACAGGTAAACCATTTTTCGGTCCCTCTCAAGCTGTCGCATGGTGGGAATGGTTGTTAATTCCATTAAATATTTACCTGAACTTGTATTTGTTTGCTTTTACAGTTATTTTTTTTTCTGTGATTATTTTTAAAATTTTAAATTGGCACTGTCCTCCTCGAGAAGGAGTTTTTGAGAAAGGGAGTATTGAATGGAAGTACATGCATAGGAGGTTTTGGACGACATATTTTCCTATCTGGTTAGTAAGAGCCTTGCCTTTACCCTGGTTAGATATAGCAGCATATAACATGTTTGGGGTTAAAATAGGAAGAATGGTCGTAGCATATGAAGGATATATTGATCCTTTTTTCGTTGAAATTGGCCCCCAGACGATGACTTCACTTCACATTTGTATTTTTTCTCATTTAATCTATCACGATAAAGTTATCATAAAAAAAATAAAGATTGGTAAAAACTGCATTGTAGGACCCCACACCATTCTGTTTCCTGGAACTATTATGGAGGATAATGCAATATTAGGAGCTAATAGTTATACGAGCATTGGACAAAGATTAGAAGGAAATCAAATCCATATCGGACGTCCTGTAAATATTAAATTACCTCTTCAAACTTTGGAAGAATCTAAAGAAAAAGTTAAAAATGTAATTCACATAGATGAAAAACCTGAATTAAAGGCTACAAATAAAAATGAGATGGATGATTAAAATTGTTTCAACCAGCAAGTCTCAAGGGAGACTCTCCAACGCCCATAGATGAGAGAATGCGTAAGAAATATTTATTTATTTATATACTCATTATCATGTTAAGCTTCATTCCATGTAGTTTTTTTGAATATTATTATCTCATCTTTCTATGGAAAGGGATTTTTATATGGTTTTACTTCTTGTTTTTACCATTAAATGCAATGATTTTAATTTATTTACTCCAATTTAGTGCTAATTTTTTTTCAGTCTTGATTTTAACAATTATCAATCTTATTCATAAGCCAAAAGAAGGCAAATTTAAGAGAGATCCTAAAAATAAAGAATATTTTTATTGGAATTTAAGAAACATTGTAAAAAAATGGCCATTATTCATCGTTGCTTCAAATCCATTTCCATGGTTTAAAAATCGATTCACGCTTCGATTTTTTGGTGTAAAAATTGGAAAAAAATGTTTGTGTGATAATTGTTGGATCTCATCAGAATTCGTGAGCATTGGAGAAAATTGTATTATTGGTACCAGTAGCCTTTTATTAACATTTGGAATTGAAGCGGAAAATTTTATATTAAAAAAAATCATAATTGAAGATAATGTGATAATTGGTGCAAAATGCATGTTGATGCCAGGGACTATCGTAAAAAAAAACACGAAGCTCTCTGCATATTCAAGCACTAAATACGATCACATTTTAGAAGAAAATCAGACATATGAAGGAATTCCTTCGAAAAAAAGGGTGGAATTACATGATTGATACAACCGTGATAACAGATAAAGAGCTTGATATTCGAAAAAGAATTGTCATTGTATCTGATACTCATATCACACCCTCAGGATCTCAATTTAATGAAAAAGTATTTGATATTGGGATTGATAAGATTAATAAAATAAAGAATGTAACTCTTTACTTACATTTGGGAGATATTACCCAAGATGGAACACTTTTAGATTACGATTTTGCTTATAAAAAGAGCAAGCAGTTTCAGCCACAGTCGAACGGTGTTATTGAATACATTATTGGAAATCATGATGCTTTAAATGTAGGTTATTTATTGTTTGAGGAAATTTTTGGAAAGAGACACTTTGAATATGAAGATGAGTCGTTATACATCATTGGAATTGATAGTACCAAACCAGACCTCCCTGGAGGGGTAATCCATCACAATACAATCAATGCGATTAAGAGACGCTTAGAAATTCCAGAAAGAGAAAAAAAAATCAAAATTGTTTGTTTTCATCATCAATTGATACCAATACCAAATACAGGGAAAGAAAGATCCGCTATAGATGACTCAGGTGATATGCTTAAAATGTTGATGGAACAAAAAGTGGATTTAGTCTTGAATGGTCACAGGCATATCTCTAATTTATACACCCTGAGCAGCCCTGAAAAAGACCTCTATGTATTCAATGCGGGTACCTTTTCCTGCAATAAAACACGATATCGGGAATTATTCACCTATTCCGTTATTGATCTTATTCACAAAAATTTAAATTTCAAAATTATCCCTATTTTGGAACCCGAATTTAAGAAAGAAATTGTAAGAAATATCAACTATTATATTCCACGTGAAATTAAAACCAAAGAAAAGCCATTTTGTAAATTCATCCAATTATCAAACTCATTAATTTCTTCAGAATTTAAAGAAAAGGCAAGATTCTTTGATTTAGCTATTGAAAAAATTAATAAAATTGAAGATATTGATTTGATAATTCATTCAGGGAATCTTACTTTCAATAGTTTAGAGGAAGACTTCAAGATTGCTAAAGACATGTTAGATAGATTTGTCCAACCTTACATTGTAGTTCCAGGTTATCGAGATTCGAGTCCTCCTGCCAGGAGACTATGGGAAAAATTCATAGGAAATCCTGATCCATTATATGAAAATGAAAAAATATATTTTCAAGGTATAAATTCTACAACTCCAGATTCTAAAATTGGATTTATTGGAAGAAAAAAACTTACAAGATTTATTGAAAACGTTTTAAATTTGAGTCATCAAAAAATATTTGGATCATGTTGCTTTCACACGCTTCTCCCAACACCATCGAGTGTATGGCGTACGGAATTAATGGATTCAGGAGATGCTCTTTCTCATTTTGCTCGTTCCCAAATCTCTTTAGTAATTAATAATTCCCCAAGTATCTCATTTAATGTAAAAATTGACAATACAATTTTTTCAAATGGAGGAAATCTGGAGGGAACTCACTTTGATCCCGTGTTTAATGAGATTGAGATATATAAAGATGGTGTAGTATTGATAAGGGAGCATAATCTAAAATCTAATAAGAGAGAAATAATTGGTAATTATAACATAGAGATTTTACACTAATAAGATATCTCAACAATTTCAAATAAAATCAATAAAGATGCATGAAATATCTATTTTACCTCAATATAACCTTATTCTTATTAGATATAATGAAATTTGGTTGAAATCAACAAAAGTAAAGATCCGCATGCTAAATATTTTGATGAAAAATATTAAAATAATGTTAAATCGGGCTCAAATCCCTTTTAATAAATATCAGTTAAGTAAAGATTCCTCGCGAATTTTTTATTTCTTTAAAAATGAAAACTTAAAAGATGCTCTTGAATTATTTAAAAAAGTATTTGGAATCCATTCATTCAGCCCTGCGTTAAGAACATCTAATAATGTCAAGAATATATCGGAAAAGGCTATAGAAGTTGCTGAGCAAGTAATTAATGAGGGAGATACATTTGCTCTAAGAGTTAAAAGGTCTGGAAATCATGAGTTTAGCTCAAAAGACATTGCAGTTAGAATAGGACAAGATATAATTGACTTTTTTTTAGAATCAAATATTCAGCTCAAAGTAAATTTAACAAATCCAGATAAGATAATATTTATTGAAGTAAGGGATGATTTTTCCTACATTTTCACGGATATAATTGAAAGTGATTGGGGTGGCTTGCCAATCGAATCTAATAAAAAAATTGCCGTGATGGATGTAGGGCGCCTGAGTGATTTATTAGCAGGGTTCTTGCTAATGAAAAGAGGTGCTGAAATATATCCTTTTTTTTTTGATCTTTCTGAAGAAGAAAGCATTTTTGATCAATGGATGTCAAATTGGCGAGAAGTTGCTGTATTTGTGCCAAATTATAAGTTTTCGATAATTCGAATAAAATTTTCCAATTCATTACATGAGGTCATGACTTTAATAGAGCAGAATCACGTTTGTGCACTTTGTAGAGTATTACGTCTAATGATAATATCAAGAATAATATCAAATATTAAGGAAGGATTTCAACATGGAATAAAGGGTATTACTGATGGATTGAATTTAACTAACTCATCTTCGTGTAATGATGAGATAGATTTACAAACTCTTTCCCTGAATCATTTATTTTCGAAATATCCAATTTTCACTCCAACTATTGGGTTAGATCTCCCCAATCTTAAAAACTCATGCAATAAAATATCTAAAAAGCTGATAAATATAGATTATTGTCCTTTCAACCCCCAAGATCAGGATTTTCATATAGAGTCTATAACAGAAATTATAAACTCATCATCATTAGAAAATATAATTTCTACTTGTATTTCTAAGGTAGAAAGAATTAATATCATTTAGTATTTTTTTACTAAAATAAACAAATGAAAATGATTTCATGGTAAGAATTGAATTACACCTATTGAACATGTTTCAATATATTCTCAATAAAAAATCGATAGAATATGAGGGAGAAACAGTGGGAGATATCATCAAGCAATTCGTG
>CAZRIR010000161.1:0-1163 GCA_964600195.1 uncultured archaeon
GATAGTTTACCAATAGACTCTGATAGATTTTTTAATTTATTACCTCTCAAGATTAACACTTTTAACGATTTTAAATTCCATAAAGTCTCTGGTAAAGTAAGTAAGGGATTAAGGCATAATTCGAGCTTTTTTAATTTTGGTAATCTTTCTATTGATTCGGGCAAGGTCTTTAATTTAGTTCGATTTAACTTTAGTATTTCTAATTTTTTTAAATTACTCAAAGATTCAGGAAGTTTTGATAAATTATTGCAACATAATGATATTTTTTTAATCGATTCCAATGAACCAATAGAATCAGAAAGCTTTTTTAAATTAGTTCGATAGAGTTTTAGGGAAGAAAGCATCTTTAAATTACCAATTGAATCTGGAAGTTCGATCAAAGGATTATTTGATACAACTAATTTTTTAAGGGATTTTAGATTACCAATGGATTCTGGAAGGCGCGTCAAGTAATTATGTTTTATTATAAGAGTTTTAAGAGATTTAAAATCTCCAATTGATTCTGGAAGTTCCCTTAAGTTATTATCATAAAGAATTAGTGTTTGAAGGGTGTTGATTTTACATATTTTAGAAATTAAGGTCTCTACATACATTACATGACTAAGATTTATTTGTATTATATTTATTTTTTCAAAAATCATTTCAATTTCTTCTAAATTGAAATAGTCCAAGTATCCTTCTGAAATCAGATATTCAGTGACATTTTGAGAATTTTGATGTAATCGTGATATTATTTCTTCTTTAAAATACTTCTTAGCTTTAGGATCTCCTACTTTAGCTAATTCCTTCAATAAAGGAAATGATAATGATCTATGTAATAATCGAGTATCATAACCATGTTCAACCCATGCTTGTATGTTAGAACAATGACCCCAAAATTCTGTTTCAGGAGAGATTCCTAAGATATTGTAATCTTTTGATCGATCAATTTGTTCTAAATCATCAATTGATTCAATCCTATTATAATCTTTATATTTATTCAAATCAACTTGAAAAGCTAAGTATTTACACTGATTAAATTTATGACCATTAACATAGATATTAGTCTTTGAATTTTCTAATTTAAGTTCAATTAATTCATTTACTCTAAACCCTATCATATTGACAATTATTATATTTTTTTTGTCACAACAATAATAAAAATTTCTCAAAATAAATTTTGC
>CAZRIR010000161.1:1263-4108 GCA_964600195.1 uncultured archaeon
ATGGAGAAAGCAATAAGAGAGTCATAGTTGATGGCGCTGGAAGGTCGCTCCAGAGCGTATTGCTTCTCACCAATGAGCTTGAAAATATATATGGTATCCGGGTTAACCAAGTCAGTAATGCTAATTTAAGACCTTTAAGAAAGGGAGATATCTTTATCGTAAATTCCCGTTCAGGCAGTGGAAAATCTCTTCAAAATGCCCGTTTTGCGAAAAAAAAAGGTTTAGACGTTATTTTCATCACGGGGAACGAAAGTTTAAAAGATGAATTTGACAACGTTATTTTAATAAAAGATAATTCCAATCATGAGAGTAAATATGCTCCTTTAGGAACCGAATTTGAACAAGCAAGTGCCGTTTTTTGCTCCTGTATGGGATATGCATATACAGAACAAGACATGTTCGATTCTTACAATCTTTATTATAATGTTGCAATAGAAGGAATGTCATCAAATTTAGAGCGCCTTAAAAAACAAGAAAACATTCTTGAAAATTTTTTGAATTTGATAAATGAATATTTGGACATCAACAATAAGAATTTAGTGTATTTAAAAGGAGTTGGAATTAATGAAATCATTGCACGGGTTATTGCAATTAGGTATGGGCACTTACATAAAGAAAACCTAAAAGACATCAACGTAATTTATGAAGGTCATTGGAGAGGAAGAAAAAAGGGTGATCTTACCATTTTAATGAGTGGGAGTGGCGAAACAGATCAAATCCTAAAATATGCTCAACAAGCGGGTGATGTTGGCATGAGATTATTCACAATTACTTCCTTTAAAGATTCACATTTAGCGCGAACAAATAAATGGTATCGTAATTACTCCGGTAATTTGATCATAGAAGGAAGACCATACATGGTCAGTCATTATAATAAAGCCATTCGACACATTGAAGAAAAATTCTTTCCACAATTTGAATTGAATACCTATGTCACGCTTGATGCCCTTCTTGCTTCGATAGCAAAAATGAATGACATAACGGAAGAAGACATGAAAAAAACTCATAGAGATAAAGAATTAGAATAAATTATGTAATAATTTTTTTTACATTCATTTTTTTTATCATCGTTCGATATTTTGTAACTTAACTTTAGGATATGGTTTAAATATTATTTAGAATTAGTTTTAGTAATTTCTCAAGAACAATATTAATATTATCATGAAATTTATTGATTTATCAATTCCTATAATAAATCCTGAAGAATTATTGTTTGATCCCCCTTTAACTCAACCTCATGTCGAATATAATGATCATCAAATAGGAGCTGAAGAGATGAGTGGATTATTTCGAAAATTAGATCCTAAGAATCATTTACCTGATGGAAAAGGATGGGCCACAGAAAAAATAATTTTGACGACTCATAGCGGAACACACATGGATGCTCCTTGGCATTATGCTCCCGTGCAAGACAAGGAAATTGGTATGAAAAAAGCCAAGACGATTGATGAGTTTCCTCTTGAATGGGGAATGGGTCCTCTCATTGTATTAAATTGTACTGAAATGAAAGAGGGGTACGTCTTGACCCCAAGTGATATTGATGATAAGTTAAAAGATATCGATCACCAGTTAAAGAGAGGAGATATTGTATGTGTTCATACAAATGCTCCTAAACACGTAGAATCGAGGCAATACACCCAATTTGGCATTGGAATTGGTAAAGAAGCAACTTTACACTTGATAAGGCACGGAGTACATGTGGTGGGAACCGATGCTTGGTCTTGGGATGCTCCATTTACAATTACAGCCAAAAAATGGAAAGAGAGTTTAAAAAAAGAAATTCCCGATACTTCTATTATATGGGAAGGTCATTATGCGGGGATCGAACTTGGATATTATCAAATGGAGAAATTAGCAAATTTGGACAAGGTCCCTCCAACTGGAGCAACAATATATTGTTTTCCCGTAAAAATAGCAAGAGCCAGTGCTGGTTGGGTCCGTGCTGTAGCAACCATTCCAGATTAAAAACTTAAAAACATAGAAATATAAATAATATTTTTCGTATTTAACATTAATCATGTCAGAAAATCAAAGAATTGGCATAATTACAGATGAAGATTTTGCTAAGTTAAACGTGCCTCCCTTTCCGCGCACGTCCTTTTTTTCTCATGAACATCCGATTAGAATTAAATCAATTCTTGATTACTTCGATAAAGTTAAATTATTTGATGATTCGCGGATCATTTTAAAAAAACCCATTCAAATAAATGAGTCCATCATAAAATTAGCCCATTCCCAATATCATATAAATACCATAAAACGTCTCTCCAAATTTGGATTCGGAATTATTGGAGATGAGGTATTCATTACCCAAGACACGTTTTATTTAGCCAAAAAAGCATTGGGAGGGTCAATTCAAGCCATTCAATGCGTTTTAAATGGGGAACTCCATCAATCAATTGCGCTTATCCGTCCACCCGGTCATCATGCCCTAAGAGAAAAGGCATCAGGATTATGCATCTTTAACAATATTGCAAATTCTATTTTTTATTTGAGGAAAATCATGAATTTTAATAAA
This sequence comes from uncultured archaeon, assembly GCA_964600195.1. GTDB lineage: Archaea > Asgardarchaeota > Lokiarchaeia > Sigyniarchaeales > SOKP01 > FT1-020. The sequence goes on from CAZRIR010000161.1 coordinate 3,782, forward strand.
AGGATTGCAATAATTGATATTGATGATCATTTTGGAGATGGAATTGCCCAGTATTTTTATGAGGATCCAAGCGTGCTCTATTTTTCAATTCATGAATTTGATTTTGAAGATGGAGACATTGGTTTTATTGATGAAGTAGGAGAAGGAGAGGGATTAGGAAGTAATATTAACTTTCCAGTGCCCCGTGGCATTACTGATGATGATTTCTTGGATTTTGTTGAATTTCTTGAACCGATATTGATTCAATTTAGACCCGAAATAATCATCATTGCCACTGGATTCGACATGTACTATGATGATAAAGTAGGAAATTGCTTGTTAACGAGC
>CAZRIR010000161.1:4208-5654 GCA_964600195.1 uncultured archaeon
ACGATCATGTATTTAATGCCTTGGATTGTGATGCTGGTTATTCCTCTTTCTCCAAGTTGTAGTTTAAGGTTTAATAATTCATTAATAGAATTCAAGTCTCCAGATATATCCCAATTCTCGGTTTGGGTAATTAGATTACCAGTTGTTCCGATGATGGCTACCCCAAATACATTTTCCTCAGTATTAAGCAGGTCATCAATAACGCCTTCAATATCCGACATATTTTTTCACGAGTTTTTTATGATTAATATTTACTATATAGATAATACCTAACAAATTTAAATTATAACTTTTAAAAGCTTTCATATCAGTTGAGTAAAAAATAAAATTGATTCATCTTCAAAAAATGATTCAAATAGTCCAAATAATTTAATGTTCCTCTCTTTATAATTTACTGTAAAGATCTTGATCTTTGATTTGATTTCGATGATAGTGAATCATTCATCTTTGGTAATATCATGACATTGCCTGTTGATAAATATAAATTTAATAGCTTAAAACAACATTAATAAGTCAATACATCTTTTGTAAAATACATCGGAAAAAAAAATATAAAAATATATCAATTTAAGAAAATTAAAGTGAGCTAATTTGAGCAGGCTTAGACTTTGGAGAAAAGCAGTAAGAATGAGCATGAGGGAAAAAAAAACATTCATTGTATTTACACTAATGTATACAATATTGATATTCATGACAAGTTTTATCATGGAAAGAGTTATTGAAGATTTTATTGCTGGTAATTTACAATTTTCAACACTAATACCACTCTTAGTCGTTATTTTTGCAGCGATTTTTTTAACCCTACTATACGCATGGATCATTGTTCGGAGAAACAGGAAGATATGGGCTACTTTAAAATGCATTGGATGGACGAAAGGAAACGTTACCCAGCTGATATTGGGCTATATCTTTTTCACGACGATAATGGGATTATTCATCATGGTCGAATTTCTCTTTCATTGGGTCGCGATTGTTGGTTACATTCAAGCAGAATTCATACCAACAGCCGTTGTTTCGGGCTTACCCCTGATTAAGCTATGGGCCGTCTTATATACCATTTTAATCTTTATAATCGTGCAATTCATCGGCTACATGGGGGCTCGGGGACGGATCACGAAAGTTAGACCAATGTTAGCACTCAAACGAGTAGGAGAGTGAGAGGTGAGCAAGCATGCCAATAGATAGAGATACAATGATTGAAGTAATTGATGTCAACAAGGAATATCGCAGGGCAGGCGCGATCATTCACGCACTCGTTGATGTTAATTTGACCATTAAAAGTGGAGATTTTGTAATGATTCAAGGTCCTACGGGATGTGGAAAATCAACCCTCTTAAATGTCATGAGCGGGTTAGATCTTCCCGATAGTGGAAAGATCATTCTTGATGGTGAAAATATAGCACGAGCGAAAGAAGACAGATTATCGAGACTTCGCCGTCAGAAAGT
>CAZRIR010000162.1:0-5616 GCA_964600195.1 uncultured archaeon
TTTAAAGTATTTAATACCAACATTTTCAAGTATAATTAATACTTCATCGAACTATATAATATTTTTTTATTATATTAAGAAAAATCTTATATAAAAAACCTTTTTTTTAGATAATTTTATATAAATAGATCTTTTATTTTTTTTCAAAATCTATAAATCTGAACCAAATTACTGATCTGATTTTTAGAAAAAATCTCATTTTCAAAAAGCGATAAGAAGCATAATAATTAAAAATCTGATATTTAAAACCATACTCAATATTATATCAATATATAATTTTTTATTTTATAGATTACTAATTAAAGCAAGAAATCATGAAGTAGATGTCAATAATGGTTGAATCAGATGCTTCTCTTAAAGAAGTCTCAATAATTTGTCCTACGTGTGACGCGAAAAAAAAACTACTCATTCCTATCAAGATTATAAATCAGAGCAAGCAATTAACTACCGTTTCGATCCCAACGAACGTATGTTGTGAACATAGTTTTCAAGCATTTATTGATAAAAATTTTAAGGTAAGAGGTTACCAACAAGTCGATTTTGATTTTTCTACCATTGAATATTTAGATAAGGATGAAGAACAAGAAGCTCATGAATTATTTCCTAAATTAGACGATATTATTAAAGTCTTGAGAAAGGTAGTCGATGATAAGGATATTCTTGGAAGTGCTCTATTCAGGATTGATGGTAAAATTATTTATACTTCCTTGCCACTTGATACCTTATTCAATACAATTAGAGAATTTGAAGTGAGAAAAGAAGAAAAACTTATTGATACAAGTAGGATTTATCTCATTCTTGAAAATGAACAGATGGTTTGTTCTCGATTTTTCGACATTAATCAGAATAAATATATCATGACCTTGATATTTTCTCCAAATGTAAAACTTGGAATGAGCAATTTAATTTTAAGACAACTTGAAAAAGAAGTCTTGAATCTAATAGGAAATTAACCATATTATTTCGTAAAAATTAATTAATCAACATAATTGCTACAACTAAGTATAGATTTAAGGATATTATTTCCTATGTACGGCGAATTTCGTATTCTTTTGAGTCAACTCGACCCGTGAAAAAATCCATGACCCACTATAATTTTTATACAATCTAAATCTAAATTTAAAAACTAGATAAAATATAAGAAAAAAAAGGTAGTTATTTGGAGTATTTGAGATACCATATCAGGCCGATTACAACGAGAGGAATAACTAAAACAATAACAACCCAAAATGCAGCCCATAAGTAGGTATAGACCAAAACGGTAAAATCCAATGAATTGAATGGTATCAATAAATTGTTTTGAACGTATAACATTATAAGAAAAACTATTCCAATAATGAATGAAAATCCACCGCCTGCACCACCTCCACGTTTATGCCACTTTTTTTGCTTTTGTTTTTCTTGTTGCTTTTTAACTTGTTCTCTTTCGCCGGGTGTCAATAATTTTTTCCACCAATAATACCACCCGATCCCGAAAGCAACACCACCTGGTAAAAATACCAGCAACAGTTCCCATAAGATCAACTGGATGAGAAATAATAGGCAAGTACCTACTGAAAATTGTCCTAAAGCCCATGTTCCATAACCTCCAACCCAAGATGTTGTGATTTGAAAATTCAAGACGACTACCAATCCTATTATGAAACCAACAAATGCTATAGCACAAATTAGAAAAAAAATCCAATTTTTCTTTATGTGTTCTTTCCAAAATTTTGCTTCTTCATCTAAAGTCATGTAATACACCTAAAAAAATATTTGAAAATATTTTTTATTATAAAAATAAGATAGATATTTATTTAAAAATATTCAGGAGTCCAATGAATGTTCTTACTAAAACTGAATTGTTTAAAATTTGATTAGAATGAAGAAAATTTTTTTCCTAAAATATGTGCCCATTGTTTCACCTTTTCTGGATCTCGGAAATTTTTAGTAATTCCCCCTCCTTTTTTGTACCACCCCCCAAAAGCTTCAACAGAAAATGGTTTGAGGTAAGGTCTTTTCTCCAATAATTTATTGATATATAAATCTATTGCTTGCTGCTTGTCATCTCCAGCCGTTCCTGAGGAGATGAATATTGCAAGATTCTTACTTGTAAATTTATTCTTGAGGAATTTTTTTACCTTACTATACCACATCCCCATGCGGATACCACTTCCAACTATGATGTTTTTATATGCCTCAATGTTAACCTTACCATGTTCTTTCAAATTAATGACATCGATTTCCATTTGAAATTGTTTTCTTAAAATATCTGCAATTAAATTTGCATTTTCTTCCGTTACTGAGGATTTAGTCTGATAAACGATTAGAGTTTTATTAGAATCCAGTTCAGGCCATCTCTTTTTTTAAAGATACATTATATTTTTTTGTGTAGTTTTATGATGGATAATAAATTGGTTAATGGTGTAAAATCAATTGATTCGGGACTATCTACTTCTGGATTCCACCCAAATAACATTTTTGCGGAATTTCCATACTCACTGACATATGATATCATAATTTGTTTCTTTTTATTCACGTCCGTAATAAACTCCAAACGTGGTTTAAATTTATGGAATCCTTTTTGGACTACAACCTTTTCTGGATTGGCCCGTAAATTTTTTACCCAAGCTGATTTTTCCCCCATTGCAGAAAAAATAGTGATAGTCCCATCCATTTTTCTATATTCAACTGGTGTCCTTCTTATTTTTCCGGTTTTCCATCCTGTTGTTTTTAAAAGTAAGATTATTCTACCAAATCCTAATAAAGGTAAGATCCTAGCCCTGTATAATGGGATCATGATATATTTATTTAGCTGTTGCCATCTTTTTAATTTCTTTTTCTTCAAATCATCTGCTTGATAATGAAAACCATACATGACGGACCCTGGTCGTGGTAAATCATTATCATGTTGTTCTTTTTCATTTGATGACGTCATATTTTTTAATTCTTTATTAATATTTTTATAAAACCTGCAATAATAATGATAAAAAAGATACCACTTAATATGAATCCAATGGTTTAAAACTACAAAAAAAAAAAACGAAAGAATAATCATTGAGATTATTAAGAATTTTACTAATAGGATTACAAAAATCATTAAAATGAATATAACCCCATACCCATAAATCACAATATAGTACGAAAAGTAAAATAATCATTACTAAATATGTGAGTTTTTTAAAGGTATTGCTAAATAAATTCTATCTATCTTTTATTTTAGATTTCAATTTAAAAAGTAAACACAAGTTTTTTAAAAAAGATTTTGATTATAGATGAATAAGCGCATTAATTTGGATAGCTTTTGGTCTGAATTAAAAATAAGGAATACAATATTTCAACTTAGAATAATTTCATAACATATCACATATCACGCTTCCAGAATAAATATTTAAAAAAATTTTTTATACAAAGAAACATCTGATCTTCTGGTGATTCAATATGAATTTTAAAGACGCAATTTTAGAAACTCGCCAAAATTTAAATTCAAGAACAGAAGACTCGGACTATGATCGAATTGTACCCCCTCATTGGTTGTTAATTAATGATGAAATTGGACCATCCCATTTTAAAGAATTATTTGAAAATCAGGATGTATTGTTTTCAGAAGGAACGGTGGTTTGGGGAAGGTTAATCCAAGCTAATAGCTTTCTTTTTTCTCCAGGTCCAGATGACCATCCTGCAGTCGTTCTCTATAGTTTAGATGAAGAAATTGATTCTAATCCAAAAATTATTAGAAAAGCTGCAAAAAAAATATATAAGCTAAAAGGTAAGAGAACAGATCCAGATCTTCAAAATTTTTCCGATATGTTGAAGAGCGAACATACTCGTAAATGGAAAATACCTATTCCACCACACATTACTAATAATATACAATGCTTTTATACAACAAGTCTAATTATTAGAAAACATTTACCTGATGGTTATCTTTATCATACTCAGTTTCCATATTTAGTATGCCCTGAAAAAACAAACGTGGGTACTATTTTACCCTCACGATATTGGTCTGAAAAGTTTATTAAGAGATATTGGACGGTAGTAAACTACTAAAATATTATAGCATCATCCTCAACACTTGAAGAGAAAAGTGGAAATTTTCTCCATCATCTAATTTTGCACTTACCTTTTTTTTATATCATAACGATATTATCTTGATATGGTTCTAAATATGCCCTGAACATGTATGAATAAGCGTGAAACCAGAATTTCACGAAAAATTATTATAATTCCTATTGATTTTAAATTTCGATCAATAAAGCAAAATTAATTTTGTAAACAAGATTTTGATAGCAGATAAATCAACATGAAATCAATATTTTTTATGACTTTTTTTTAAAAGAACTTCTTATCACTTTTTAAAATCTGATTGTTGAATTTTTTCTCTGGTATATAGAGATTTCATATAATCAGTTACATGTTGGATTCTTTGCTCAAAAGGTATAGAACTATCCAATGTCATTTTTCTCATTAATGCTTGATACTTACCCTCGACTTTTTCTATTAGCGTGTTATTTTCAGATTGAATGACCCTAATTTTTGGTTGTTTTTGAATATAATCAATTAATTTTAACCATTTCTCCGCAGCATTTGGATTAATACCTATCTCTTTCAATCTGCTTTTTGGAAAAACATCCTTTTGAGTATCAATAAAGTCGAAAATCGCTTCTATTCGTTCTTTTATAGTCCTTCTTTTCGATTTTTCACTTGACATGGTTGATATCAAACCTATTATAGTTATAGTATAATACAAATTTAAATGTTGGTACATTATTGGATCTCAAGATCCAATAAACATAAATTTTTATGTATGCACTATATTTTTATCATAAACAGAGAATGAAATTATTCAAATAATAACATTATAAAAATCAATTATATTATACAAAAATGATAGAATGATCCACATTAAATGCTTTATTGGAATTTAAAGGAAAATGAACATGAATAATAAAGAAAGAATTGCAAAGATTAACATAAATATTGAAAGTCATAAGATGGCCTTAGTTTATTTTGTAAGAAGTATACTAGAAAAAATAAATCCAGATAATGTTGATGAATTAGAAAAACAGTTTATTGAGAATTATGATACTCTACTTAAACAACAAACTCATGAAGATATGGTTGATCTTGAAAGATTTTATCAATTAATTCGCTTGTTCAAACCTACTTTATCTGAATTATTTAAACCCGGAAAAAATTTCGATTTATTATGTGATCTCGCATTACAGGGTTTTAATGTGACATTAAATCGAATTCGAGAACAAATCAATGCGGAATATCAAAGAACTGGTCAACGAAGACAAGAAGGACCAATTCTTCCAGGTACTAATAAATTTTTAATGATACGTTTCATTTGTCCCACGTGTAAGGAAGAAGTTGAGATTCCAAAAAAGATACAATCTAAAATTCTCAATGGTCTCGAAGATTTTGAGAGACCAATACACCACGGTCAACCCATGAATATTAAGATCTCTCGAATTACCAATAACGGATCTGAAGGTCAATCTGTAAAAAAGAATGAAAAAATTGAGATCCCACCTGCAGAATTATTAATGAACCACATGAATACTTCTGAGCGAAATGTAGAATATATGAAATTATTAAGCGTAGGAATTGATGTGGGTTCCTCTACTACCC
>CAZRIR010000163.1:0-5570 GCA_964600195.1 uncultured archaeon
GTGATTTGGAGTATCATATTTAGCATCTCTTTTTCATTTTTTGATATAATCACAGGAAAAGGTTTTCGAGAAAAGAATATTTCGGATAATTTATTAATCCCTATAGGAAGTACAATAATATTTATAGTAATAACCCTAGTATTTCATTTAGATTATTATTCAATTATTCTAAATTTCATCTAAATAAAAAATAAATACTAAAGTTCAAGGTTAAATTAGGGAATACAATTCAAAAAATCTTTATTTACCCACCAAAATAAACATATAAAAACGTGAGGTCATCTCCATCTTTTAAAAGTGTTTCAAGATATTTCTCATCTCTAAAGGTTTTTCCATTGAGAATGATGACTAATTGATCGTGAAATTCATTTGGATCTTTCTTATCCCAAACCAGTTTTTTGAATTTTTCACCATATTTATCTTGATAATAATTTAAAAGCGTTTTCATGGTTAATTCCCCATCAAAATTCAGTTCTTCATTTACTTTTTTCGTGAGATCTGAAAATGCAGGACCATAATGAAGCTTGAGTTGAATCATACTAAGGACACCTAATTTTGTTAATTATATCATGTATTATAATGATCTTTAAAATATTTAATTTTAAGCTTGAAATTTTATAACTTTGCATTTTAAAACAAGATTTTTCATTCAAAGAGCATTTTATTAAATAATTAACAAGTAAATTATAAAATTGAAGAAATTGTGAAATGTACAATGGCTCAAGTATTTTTTATTTCAAGTAATGATATCCGAAATGCGTGGTTATCGACTATTGGGCAGGTTCTTTATAAAGGAGATGATATCAAGACAGAATATGATAAACCCGAAGATCCTCCCTCTAAAGATGCAAGTGTCCTGATAGAAATAAAAGAACCTCTAAGTAATCCAATTAAGAGAAGGGATAAAATATTAAAAATCACTTCTAAATACGGAAATGAATTTGAAGTATATGGGTGCATGGCAGATACCTATTTAATTGGATCCATTCAAAGTGGATATATTGAAGAAATAATGGAAGGCACTAACGATCATTATATCTGGGATTCTGATGTCAGTTTTCCTTATTCATATCATGACAGGATATTTAATTATGCACCATATTCATTAGAAGATTCTATTCACAAGGAGTACAAGCTAAATTTTGTCGATGAGAATTTTACAAAAAATCATCAAAAATTAATTAAAGCCGAAAAAATAAAAAAAACGGGAGATGGAACCACGTGGAAATTAAATAATGGATTAGAACTGGATTTAGATAAAAAAATATCTGATCAAATTGGAATTGAAAGTATTCCGATAAGTACCATTAATTTTCCGAGGATAAATCAAATTGATTATATCATCCAAAAATTAAAGAAGAGTCCTTATAGTAGAAGGGCGCAGGCAATAACTTGGCGTCCGTTAATTGATCCTTTTCATGAAGATCCCCCTTGTCTTCAGAGGATTTACATGAGAGTAAAAAATGACAAGTTATTAATGCAAACTACCTGGAGATCTCGAGATCTATTTAGAGCATGGGAAGCTAATGTAAATGGAATGATCCGAATTCAAAAAAACGTAGCAGATCAACTTGGCGTTGGAATTGGTCATTATTTAGATTTCAGTAATTCTCTTCATATTTATGGTAATACCCTAAAAGAAGTAAAAGATATGCTAGTAAGGATGAAAAATAGAAAGGAATTACCTCAAGAGATTTTAGAATTGATGGAAGATAGTACCCCCTAAATTATTTAATAAAATTATTTATATGCCTATTTTTATGCTATAAATAATTGAGATTATAAAATTTTTATACTTAGAGTTTTTTTTATGATTGGGAGTACACTGGAACTACAAAATTTTCTACGATCTCGATTAGATATTATAAATGAGTGGTTTAATGAGAAGATAAATTTTTTAAAAGAAAAGTCCATCCCTTTCCCTTTATTTTCCTCTTTTGATGTTCGAGATAGTGGATATAAAGCATCTATTGTAGATTCTAATGTGTTTCCTTCAGGATTCAATAATCTTGACCTTACTTCACGTGATCTTGCATCTAAAAAAGTTACAAAATATCTTTCCTCAATTTCCCCTAAAAAGGTAATACTGTTAATCCCAGAAAATTATTCCCGAAATAAAAATTATTTTAAAAGTTTACAAGTTCTTTCAAATATTATGAAGAAAGGAGGATATAAAATTATTTATGGTTATTTAGAATATCCTAATATTCAACCTCCTCTGGATAACTCTCTTAATCATATAGTAAAAATGATCAAAAAAAAAAATATGATTACCACTGAAAATTTTCAAGATGGATTTATTATATTAAATAACGATCTCACAGGTGGCAATCCCTCTATATTGAACGATGTCAAGCAAATTGTTATTCCTCATATATCTTTAGGGTGGTACAATAGAAAAAAGAGTTCTCATTTTCAATTTTACAATAATTTAATCGAAGAACTTGCATCAATTGTGTCATTTGACCCTTGGTTATTAAAGGCGGCAATATATAACGTAGATCCTATAGATTTCAAGTATAATTTTGAGATTGAGCTCATCGCAGAAAAAGTAGATAGAATGGTTGAAAATGTTGCTCAAAAATATGCAGAATACAATATACATGAAGAACCATATGTTTTTCTCAAAAATAATTCAGGAACTTTGGGATTAGGGATAATAAGTATAAAATCGTCTGATGAACTTAAAAATTTAAATTCTAAAAAAAGAAAAAAGATGTTAATCGGCAAACAAGGAGCTAAAATAACAAGTATTTTATTACAAGAGGGAATTCCTACTAAATATACAATGGGACAGCATCCTGCTGAACCTGTCATTTATTGTGTAGGAACCGATATAATAGGGGGGTTCATACGTTTGAATTTAATAACGGATAAATTTCAAAATCTCAACACAAAAGGATTGTTTTTTGAACAACTCTACGAGAATGAGTTAACACATTCAATTATATTTAAAGATAAGGAGTTCTCTCTCTATGTATTAATATCAAAAATAGCAATTCTTGCTATTTCTTACGAACTCATGCAAAATTTATCTGGATGATTAATATGAAATGGTTATTTGTTATTGATCCAATTAAAGAGTTGAATCATGATACGGATTCAACCTACGCGATCATGAAAGAGTCTTTTAAATTGGAAATAGAGATATTTATTTGCAGAATTCAGGATTTATTCTATAAAAATGAGGTATGGAGTATCTGTACGCCAGTAATATTTAAATTAGATAATTATGTTTTAGGACCAAAAAAAACTCTAGCATTGAATTCCTTTAATCTTATTTTTATGAGGAGAGATCCTCCCTATGACTTAAAATATCATTATGCTTTACTATTATTATCTTTAACGACAACTAAAGTAATAAATTCCCCTCAAGCAATTCGGGATTTTAACGAAAAATTAACAATTCTTAGGTTTCGGGACTTAATTCCAGAAACTATAGTGACTTCAAATATAACCCAAATTAAGGATTTCTTAAAATCACATGAAAATCTTGGTATCATAATTAAAAGTTTAGATTCCTATCAGGGAAAATCTGTGTTTAAACTTAATAAATTTGATAATGATTGCTTAAACTTATTAAATAGGTTGACAAACGGTTTTAATTCTCCCATAATGGTTCAAGAATATTTACCCGAGATTAAAGAAGGTGATAAAAGGATTTTAGTTTTAGGGGGTGAAATTATTGGCACTATTTTAAGGGTTCCAAAAGAAAATAATTTCTTAGCGAATTTAGGACAAGGAAGTAAGGCAGTAAAAACAAGAATAACTAAACGTGATAAACACATTGTCCAAGAATTATCCGATTTTCTGATGAAAAATGGACTACATTTCGTAGGATTAGATGTCATTGGAAATTATCTGACGGAAATAAATGTTACGTGCCCCACTGGAATTCTACAATATAATTCATTAAATAATGCAACTTTAGAAACAAAAATTGTAAATTATTTTCTCAATTTAATTTAAAAAATTTTAGGAAATGAGTTTTTCTTAATAATCATTATTTATTCTTCTTCTCATTCTTCTTTATTAAAAATGAAAAAAAAGGGAGAATTACCAAGTGATTTCTTGGTTTTAGTGGAAGAAACCTAATACTAACGTAAAAGAATATACAAAAAAGTATAAATAAAGCTTTAAATACGTCAAAATCAAATTATTAACAAGGTTCTATATTTATTCATAAATTTGTTGATGGAATGAAAAATACTAACGAAAAAAAAATGATAGAAATAGAGCATTATTGTAAAATTTTTGAATATTTTGAAGAAGAAGAAGATAAAACTAATCGTGAAATTTTTCGAGACAAATATCTTGCGAGTCTTATGGGCAAATTAAAGCAAAACCCTGATACTTACGATATGGTCAAAAACTCCATCGTCATCATGAACGTTCTAATTGATGATAATAAGCCTGCAGACATGTTTGGCAAGATAGGGCAAAGTAAAGAGGAGTTGTCAAAAAAAGATACTAAAATCCTTAGAAAAAAGCTTAAAAAACTCATCTCTGTCTATTAAAATATTTTTGGAAAAATATTTTTGGTATTTTCTTCAATTTGTATTTCTAATTCGTTCAATTTAGCATTTTTTATCTCTGAAATGGTCCGGAATACCTCATTTATCATTGATGGAGTGCCCGTCACGCCAGAATATTTTACAGGGCCATCACTTTCTAAAAGAAGATGTTGATTATCAACGTTTAAAGCAACGTTTCTTACAGCTGTAGAATACTTTATTGCCGGTGTAATTGAAAAATAATAACCCCTATCAATTCCTTCCTTAAGGAATTTTTCAGGTCCAGAATACCAGTGAATGTTAATATTTGGAATATCATACGAAGATAAGAGGTCAAATACTATTGGCTCAGCCCCCTTTGAATGAATATTAATAGGTAACTTTATTTCTTGAGCAAGAGATAACATTTCTTCAAATACTTTTTTTTGAATAGGATAATAGGTTTTATCTTTAACAAAATGATGGTCCAATCCAATTTCTCCTATTGCACAAATCCTCTCACTATTATTTTTGATCAAATCTAAAACTGAATCTAACTGCATTTCAATTTTTTTATTTTGGGAGATTTCTTCTGGATGAATACCCAAAGCGGGATAAATAGATTTATAATGAGCACTTATTTCTAAAATCCGTTTTAAACTGGTGTAACTCATTGCAACTGCAATTATTTTCATTACATTCGAATTTTGAGCATCATTTACAATCTCATCGAGTGTTAGGTACAAATTCGCATGACAATGGATATCTATTAGCACGTTTAATATTCATGAATTACTTTATAAATACTCTAGGTTTTTAATAGAGAACAAATTCAAAAAAGTTTATTATAAAAATAAGTCATAGATTAGAAATAGTCTCTCTAAGTTGCGCTATTTTCATGACCAATTCAAATTTTTTGCGATGATGTTTAAATTCATTATCTAGCATGGTTTTGGCATGTTCTAATTGATTCATGAGAAAATTTTTGAGATCTCTTTTAGTGTAATGGTCATTAAATTTTGGGATTTGATCAATAATTGCGATTTTCTTCTCTCTTAGAACTGAAATCGCCTTTGC
>CAZRIR010000164.1:0-5500 GCA_964600195.1 uncultured archaeon
TATTGAAAAACCAATGTCAAGGGTTTTAACAATGCTGAATCCATCAAAGAAATTATATGTAGGATTCACCATAAAGAATGCACTGGAATTTTTTTCAAGAAATTCGTTTTTTGGTATCGAATCTTTTTTTAAAATTTGAGAGACTCTTTTGTTCTTTTAAATTTATTAGCCTTTCAATATTTCTGGCATCCTTTAATTCATTAGATATTAAATTGAGTTTTTCTAGTTGTTCTAATTCGTTTAATCCTTCTAATTTTTTTATCTAACCTAACATGAAGATAACATCTATAGCCTCTCCTATTGAAATTTTAACCTCTGATTATTTTATTGCTCCGATTTTGTTCTTTAGTCCATAAGTTCAAGTTTCAGGATTTTAAAAAATTTATCAAATCGACGGTCTTGCTAACGATATCTTAAACACATTCTTTCCAAGTAAGCTTTATAATTGGTCAGGAATTAACGTGCCGCAATTTGGAATCATTTGAGGATATTTACCAAAAAACACTTTACTGTACTTTTTTGATTTTATGTTATAGGAAAAGAGCCAATTTTACATTACTCTTCTTACAAAAATTTCCCAATCTTCTCCATCGTAGCTCCTATAACTCATATAGAGATGGTTATCTGAAACGTAAACTAATGAAACTTCGTAATCATTAAATGAATCGGCCGTGATATTAAACGGATTTTCCCATGCTGGCAAACTACTATTAATCAAGAATATTTCGTTGTCAACATTAGTATCACCTTCATATAAAATGTATAGTATATCATCAGAATCTCTTACCATTGAAGAATCCCCTTGATACCCTGAAGAATTAGTAATCATGATAATATCATTCCAATAACCTCCACTATTATTAATCAGGTAAATATCGGTATCACTTCGTAGAGATTCAAATGCGATATAAAGCACCCCATCATTGGTTTGAACTAATGATGGATTCCGATTTTGATAACTATCAGATGTGATTTGAATTGGAATCCCCCAATCACCGATAGTATTATTAATTACGGATATATCATCATCTCCTCCATCATCAGCGCTGTAGGCAATATATAGATCTCGATTTTCAGCTTGAATTAATGAACAACCATATCCTGTACCCCAATATGCTATTTCGATTCCATCACCCCAATATCCAAGAGAGTTGTTTTTTAAAAATAACAAATACCCAAAATCTCCATATGAAAAATATGCTAAATAGAAATTACCATGATCTGCTTGAATTAAAGAAGGATAACTATCTTCGACTGAATTTGAAGTGATATTTATTGGTTGACTCCAATTACCACTTGTATTGTTAGTAATGTATATTTCATTATTATTTCCATCATACGCTCGAAATACAAGATATAAATATCCATCATTCGAAAAAAATAGAGAGGACATATCTTCATATATCATGTCGTTAGTTACATTTATTGGTATATCTGTAATATCAAACTGAGGTGGCTTTTGATAAGTACCCTCATAAGGTCCTCCTCCTGATGGGAGATTTACTATTATTATAATAGAAACTAGAGCACTTGTTATTACAACTGTCGATATTATGATCGGCGTTCGATATTTTAATATTCTTGAAATTATATCTTTCATTTTGATCCCTCCATAAAAAACGGTAATATTTTTTTAGATTTTTGTTTTTTCTTAATCTTCCATAGTTTTATCGTTGATAAACTAAAAAATAGTAACCCTACGGGAATGTAAATAATTCCCCAGAATTCGTTTATATGTAATACGACTGTACTTGAATTATTATCTATATTAAATGAGCTTAATCCAAGCACAATTAATACAAGAGAAAAAATCCATAAAGTCATTATGGAATATGTAACATAGAGTTTTTTTCCCTCGTCCTTTGTTCCGCGTCGTTCCTCGTTTGTTAAGCCCCATAGCGAAATTACGAAAAATGCCGTGCCCACCACGATAAATCCTATAATAACTTCTAAATTAATCGTCTCTAACAGCTCTCCGTTAAAATAGAGGAAAAATACGAAGAAAATGATGAAAAAAAACATTAATGCTATGAGTCCTATTGCAAAACCAATGGAATACAGAATGATTCTCCCTAGCTATATCTACTTGTCCTCTGGATATTTTTTTTGTAAGAATTCCTTAAACTTTACTTAGTACGTCTTTCTCTGCTTTATTATTAAACATGCATTTATTAATCAGTATTTAAAAATTTTTAAAATATCAATTTATAAAAAATTAAGATATATTTTAAATTTCAAATTTTCTTTTTTAATCAAAATTTATAATAACAAAAACATGATCGAACGAGATAAAGCTCAAGATTTTTCTTGGCATAGTTTAGATAAGGAAGAAGTATTAAAACTTTTAAAAACAAGAATAACTGGATTAACTATAGAAGAAGCAAATAAGAGATTAAATTCTCTAGGATATAATGAAATTGAAGTAGATAAGAAAAAAGCAAAATTCTTATTATTGATTGCTCAATTTAAAAGCCCTATAATCCTAATTCTTTTTGCGGCAGCATTAGTATCTCTTATCGCAAACAAATTAATAAGTGTATATGTAATACTTATTGTAATAATTTTTAATTCATTAATAGGTTTTTTTCAAGAATATAAAGCAGAAAAATCTCTCGAAGCCTTGAAATCAATGTCTGCTCCAGAAGCAGAAGTATTAAGAGATTGTACAGAATTTGGTGGTTGTACTGAAAAACTTATAAAAGCAAGAGAGATCGTTCCTGGTGATATTATTTTAATAGATAGTGGAGATATTATTCCTGCTGATGCTAGATTATATGAAACAATAAATCTTGAGATAGATGAGGCAGTATTAACAGGAGAATCCCTCCCGGTTCAAAAACATGTTAACACGCTTGAAGAGGATATAATTGTTGCTGAAAGAGTAAATATGATTTTTTCAGGCACTGTGGTCACGAAAGGAAGAGGTAAAGCAATTGTTGTTAATACTGGAATAAATACTGAATTGGGAAAAATTTCTCAGTTATTAAAAGAAACAGAAAAAATTAAAACCCCTCTTCAAAAAAGAATTTCAAGATTGGGTATATTCTTAGCTCTACTTGCTATTTTATTTAGCTCTATAGTGTTTATTGTTGGAGTATTACGAGGGTTTGAATTTTTAGAAATATTCTTATTTGCACTCTCGACAATGGTTTCAGCAATTCCAGAAGGTTTACCTGCAGCAATATCAATAGCTTTAGCCATAGGAGTAAATAAAATGGCAAAAAAAAATGCTATTGTGAAAAAAATACAAGCTATCGATACTATAGGAGGAGTCTCTATAATTTGCACAGATAAGACAGGCACCTTAACAACTAACCAAATTACCGCAAGAGAGATTTTGATCGAAGAAAATCATTTTTCTATAACTGGGGTAGGATTTGCCCCCGAAGGTATTTATGAGAAGAATGGGGAACCAATTGTTATTGAAGAAATAGGTCAGTTAAAAAATTTTCTCGAAATTATAACGCTTTGTAATGACTCGCGCTTAAGACAACATGAACTCAACGACGGATATATATGGGAGGTTTATGGAGACCCAACAGAAGGTTCATTAATTGTTGCGTCTCAAAAAGCAGGTATACATAAAGAAATCCTTGAAGAACAATATCCTCGAATTGATGAAATTCCATTTACGTCGGAAGAAAAATATATGACCACATTTCATAAAAGTAAAAATAATATGATCAAAATATGTGCTAAAGGAGCTCCAGAAAAAATATTAAATCGTTGTCAAAAAATTATAAACAACAATGAGATTGATGATTTAACTCCAGGCAAAAAAAATACTCTTCTTGAACAAAGTAATTCAATTGCTAGAAGGGGTTTACGAGTACTTGGAGTTGCCTATCAGGAAATACAAACATCTCAATTAGAGAGTATCAAGGGGGATATTCTTCTAGAAAAATCAAACTTGATAATGATGGGTTTTATCGGAATGATTGATCCTCCAAGACCAGAAGTAAAAGCGGCGATAAAAACCTGTAAAAACGCGGGTATACTAGTAAAAATGATAACAGGAGATCATATCCTTACAGCAAAAGCAATTGGTAAGGAAATAGGACTAATTGATGAGGATGATAAAGTTATTAAAGGATCAGAGTTAGATCATTTGAATGAGTCAGAATTAGATGAGATTGTTGAAATTACATCTATTTTCGCTAGAGTATCACCACTAAATAAATTTCAAATTGTTCGGTCTCTTCAAAAAAAAGGAAAAGTTGTCGCTATGACGGGAGATGGTGTAAATGATGCTCCTGCTTTAAAGGAAGCAGATGTGGGTGTGGCTATGGGTATTACCGGAACTGACGTAACTAAAGAAGCCGCAGATATAGTTTTAGTGGATGACAATTTCACAAGTATAGTTAATGCTGTTGAAGAAGGACGTGTTGCTTCTGAAAATATTAAAAAAATCGTAAGATTTCTTATTACCACTAATATAAGCGAAATTATCATTATTTTAATCTCATTGATTTTCTTAATAAATCACCCTTTAATTTTTACATCAGTTTTAATTCTTTGGGTTAATCTTGTGACTGACGGATCACTCACAATAACTTTAGCTAAAGAACCAAAAGAAGAAGATATTATGAATTTTCCACCCCCCAATAAGAATGAAAAGTTACTAAATAGAAAATTAATGATTAATCTATTATATACTGCTGCAGTTATGGCTTTAGGAACTATTGGGATGTTTCTATATGGATATTCAGATCAAAATCTAATTCGTGCACAAACTATGGCATTTATAACATTAGCAATGTTCCAAGTATTTAATGCCCTTAATTGTCGTTCATTGGATAGATCAATCTTTAAAATAAAAATATGGAGCAATAGAAGTTTTATCGTTGGATTTGTAATTTCGATAATTTTATTGATTTTGGTTACCATCATACCTGTGTTTCAAGTTATTCTTGGCACTGTTGCAATTTCAATTATTGATTGGATTATTGTAATAATTGTCTCAAGTGTGATCCTTCTTGCTGATGAGATAAGAAAAATTATTGAAAGGAGAAAAAATACTAATTAACAATTAAAAACTTTCCAGATCAGAGAAATTTCCTAGTCCTAGCTCGAAAGTGGAATTCTTGGAATCCTTCAATATTAAATATCTCAAACTAGTATAATCTTCAAAATTATGTTTAAAATAGGATCGTAGAGAGAGATGATGCCACATACTAAAAATTAGACTCATTTCGCGTGAAACATACTGCTCATTCCTTAAACCCCTGCAAATAGCACAAATTTTAGTGAAGATTTTATGAGTTTCAATCACGTATTATTAATGAATGTCCAAAGTGTCTTAGAAGTTTTTGTGATTTATAATTAATGATTATTGAGTAGATTCTTATTTTTTTTTTGAAGTAGATATATAAGCTCTTAAATTTTAGATAAATATATACATGAGCCAATCAAAATTAAAAGTAATCGCTTACTCTGACTATATTTGTCCTTTTTGTTATATAGGATATCATCGCATGGAGCAACTTAAAAAAGAATTTAA
>CAZRIR010000165.1:0-5500 GCA_964600195.1 uncultured archaeon
GTTATAAACAGTTTAGAACGTAATTATTGGGAAGCATTGCCTAAATTAAAAATGATTTCTTTAAAATTAAACCTCCCTCCACATATTAAAGAACTTGCGTGGCGAATATATACAGGTGCGGCCCAAAAAAAATTGACAATAGGGCGCTCCATAGATAGTTTTATCGTAGCATCTGTATATGCGGCAATTCGTATTCACGAATGTCCAAAAATGCTTGAAGAAGTATGTGAGACGTTAATGATTGAAAGACATGCGGTAATTATCTCATTAACCTTAATTCTTAAAAAAATTTTACCAGAATTAGGGTTAAAATATAAACCTATTACGGCAGAGACACTTATTTGCAGATTTTCAAATGAAATTGGTTTACCAATGAGTGTTCAAAAAGAAGCAATTAGGATCCTTGATATTGCTACAAAAAATGGATTAAAGCGAAGTGGAAAAAATCCGAAAGGTCTAGCCGCTTCGGCTATATATATTGCTTCAAAAAGAACATATCATAAATTTTCTCAGAAATTTATTTCCGATATTACAAAAATTACTGAAGTAACATTGAGAAGCAGAGCAAAAGATATTAAAAAATATTTGAAATTAGGTGGATATGATTATCCACACTTGATTTCTAATTAATGATTTTTATTTTTTAGTTTCAATTTAATGTTGAAATATATCAAATAGTTTTTAGTTTTATTTCATTATTTAAGAATGAAAAGAATTCATTTTTTTGTCGCATTAGTAAACACCATCTCATCACTTATCACTTGCCACGTCCTCCAGCCATTATCGACTTTTACTTTTAATTCTTTGATGAATTCAGAATAACCAATTTCTTGACACCTTTTCAAATTATTAATAGTATTCTTATTATATCGAGAACATATCATTTGGGACATTGTTCCTTTATCTGCCATTGGTATTGGATTTGATGATATATGAGGACAAGGGGAATTAGACTCAAAATTATAATCTGAACATTCGGCACATGTCCAAAAACCTTTAGATTCCACGCATTGAGCAATACCACAAAACTTCGACATGGGGCTTCCAGCAGAACATCCTGGACAGAGCCCTCGCTCTCCAGAAATTATAAAAGAATCTAAAATTTTAATACTTGTTTTTACTTCTTCAGGACTAAGACGCATTACTGTTGCTGTATCTAAAAAATTACTACCATCCCAAATGGCCTTTAATTTTTTTGCAGTTTGAAGTCCTTCTCCTAAATGGCTATCACATCCAAGACATGCAATTCCACATGGAGAAAGGATACCTCTATCTTCGGATTTTACATCATTTAGTGATAATTTCATTTTAATTTCACTTTTTAAAACATTATTCTTCAATAGAGTATGTATATTTTTCAAGATTTTTAAAAATGATCACCCTTTCGCTTTTTTTAAAAAGTATATCTTGTTTCAAAAATAGAATCTTATTTTGAAAATATACCTTCAATTAGTATTGTTTTTCATAATAATCTTCAAGAATCTCTGATATTTACATGATCAGACATTTTTAAGCTAGCATTTAATTTAATAAATTTTGGCATGCCTAACATTTAAATATAGATTTTTATAAATTTTAAATAATACAATTCTGTATGAAATCTTAGATTAATGAATGATGTCATCTAAAATATTTTCACAAAATTCATCTCACAAAGATGTGTCTCAATTAAGACAAAAATACTACCCTCATCATGGGGGCCCTCAAGACGATTTTATTTATGCCTTTTTAAGCATAATCAAAGATGGGACTAATGATTTTCAAGATATTAAAAATAAAATGAGAAAACTTTTTATCTCAATCATGAGACAGCATTATATCCGGGATGAAAATATTGACGATTATCTCAAAATCTGCCTAGAAAAAAAATATGTTTTTGAAGCTAATAATGAAATAATAAATCTTACTAAAAAGGGAGAATTATATCTTGAAGATTGTAAAACAATACTGGACCATTCTTCATATTGGTTTCAAAAGCTTCTTTCAGAAAATTCGGTTGTTCTTATTACTGCGATTTCCTTAATATTTTTATCTTTTATCAAAATTATTTTTGGTTTAGCAGCAGCAAGTCATGGGATGTTTTCAGAAGGTTTGGAAAATTTAACAGATCTAATTAAGATACCTATAATCCTTGTCATTGGAATTAAGTTAAAAAAGGATAAACTTGGAAGCATTCTGATTATATTTTTGATGATTTTTGCAGGGGTCATGATGATTTATACAAGCATAGACGCTTTAATGAATTTAGCTCCTATTGATGTCACATCTGAGATTATAATGATAACTCTTATATCCATTGCAATAAATTCAGGATTATCATACTATAAGAGCTTAGTAGGGAGATCAACGGGAAACATGTCCCTCCTGATGGATTCAAAAGATTCAGAATTTAACGTGCTAATATCTCTAGGTGTATTAATAGGATTATTGAGTGCAATTTTTAAATTGTATTTTGTTGACGCAATTGTAGCAATCATCATTGCATTATTTGTCATTAAAGAAGCTATCGAAATTTTGATTGAGATAACTTCCAAAAAGGAGAATTTTGATATTTTAAATTTAAATGTAAAAGCAGACCGAATATATAAAAACTTATTAGCAAAACATTTTTTAGCCAAAATTAAAGAACAAAAATTGGAATGTGATGAATTGATTGGTGACTTTTGTGAGGGATTAGAGCTTGGGCGTAAATATTTTCAAGTTTGGGCTGATTTTAATTATTCATTGCTAGGAGCTCAAATAGCTCGCAAACATCTTGATACACTGATCCAACAAGAGCTATTGTTATTAAACAACGAGAAACTAATTCTTTCAGAAAAAGGTCACGAATATTTGAAAAGAATAAGGCATCAAGAGAGATTCACCCATGTAGATTATTATTTGAAATCTAAAAAAAATAGAAAATTAGATTTGATAAAATATAACCTACCTGAAAATAAATTATTCAATTTTTTTAAATGGATTTTAGTTATTTTGAGTTTTTTTTTTGTAGGTTTTATTTTTTGGCTCCTCTATTTTTTTATTAACTTGGGTCTAAATTGGTTATTGATGCTTGTTATATGGTAATATTTAATTAGTATGAAAAGCATGATCATATTTTAATGATCACATAAATATGAATTTAGACTTGTGATAAAAATAACTGAATTTGCTGGAAAGGAGGGAAAATATTTTTTTGGATCTGTAAAAATTGGAGAGCGTGGACAAATTGTAATTCCCAAAACAGCAAGAAATGTTTTTAATATTAATGCTAAAGATGATGTATATATTTTTGGAGATGCCGAAAAAGGATTAGGATTAACTACCAAATTTATCTTTAGTGAAACAGACCTAATGATACATGAACAATCATATGGAAAGGCTAAAGTTGGTGAAAGAGGTCAAGTTGTGATACCACAAGCGGCACGTGAATTGCTTAAATTAGAATCTGGAGATCTAATTCTTGTTTTTGGTGATATTAAAAAAGGATTAGGCATAGTTAAAGCGACCAGACTCAAAAATTTTGCAATCAAACTGTTTCAAGCATTCGGGAACAATTTTGAAAGCATCCAAGATACAGATGAAGATGGAAATATATAATTTTAAGGAGGGTTAAAAAAATGAAAAATAAAAATCAATCAAGCTTGGATTTTAAAATGATGTCATTTTTTTTTAGCATTCGGGATATTTTAAAATCTCCTATGATAAAAGTCAATAATGCAGGAATAAAACAAGGTGATATAGTTTTGGATTATGGATGTGGTCCAGGTGGATATACAATTGCTGCTGCTAATGTTTTAAAAGATAAAGGGAAAGTATATGCTGCGGATATCAATAAATTAGCAATTGAAAAAGTAGAAAAATTAGCAGAAAAAAAGAATCTGAATAATATCGAAACCATTTTAACTGAATGTGATACGGGATTAAACGATAATAGCATAGATATTATCATATGTTTTGATATGTTGCACGATTCAAAAAATCCGAAGCAAATCATAAAAGAATTTCACAGGATTTTAAAATCAAATGCCATTCTCTCATTTGATGATCACCATTCAAATGAAGAAGAAATAAATTTTAATTTAACTTCTGATGGACTATTCGAATTAATTGAAAAAATTGGAAATCAATATAATTTTAAAAAAGTCTAGAATGGATTCAAAAGAAATAAAACCTCAATATAGTTGTTTATAAAAAGACTCATTATCGGTTTATCAGTGATAGGAATAAATGGCATTGAAACGATAATCTTGAGTATAATATCTGGAGTCATATAATCCTATTTTCTATAATAATAGGTATTTCATTTGTAATTTTATTTTTATGGCCTGGAATTGGAATGTTAATATTAAATTTGATAGTAAAATCTCAAATAGATTCAGATTTAAATATTTAAACATTAAATGAAATTTTTAATGCTCAAATTTTAGATATTGGCTGAGGAGCGTGAAGAATTACTTTTAGGAAAATGTGATTTATATAAAAATAATTTAAAATGTGAATTTTAGTTTATAGAAGAAATGAAGAGATTTTGATAAATGAGTCAATTATTTTAATATATTATAAGTTTTTATTTAAATACTCATCTTAAATCCATAAAAATTAAATATTAGAATTTTTATTATAATTATAGAGTTAAAAATGATTTGACATCTTCCTATCTTACACTTTTCATTAAATTGGTTTTAATTAAGGTATTTTACCATTGATAGTGAAGAAAAGACTAAGATTTACAGCGCTATCATTAATTCTTCTATATTTAAATGAAGATTAAGGTCATACTTTCTAAAATTTACATATTTTAATGATTAATAGAGGGAAATTCATAAAAAATTAAAATGATATAAAATAGAGGTGATAATAGACTGGGAAATTCTGAATATTTCATAAAAAGAGTTTATGAATTGATAGGTGATTTAAAAATCCCTTTTTAGGTTTATCTGAATATTTTCATTCAATAGTGCTAAAAAATAAAAAAAAATTTTATATCCCCGTTGATGAGATATTGTTTGTAATGGAAAGCAAATAATACATTCAGAAAAGAGTATTATACGATAAATAAGGAGGTGTTAATATGAATTATAAGCAAAGAATTAAAAATTTTTTAATAAACAAAAAAGAAAAAAAAAAATTTGATGATATGATTAAGGATAAGAAATCCAATTTAGATCAAAACGATAATAAAGAACGAAAAGATGATATTTATTCTCAAGACCTTGAATATCTTAAAAAGGATCCAAGTTTAAAGAAATTTTTTGATAGATACAGTTATATCAATAAGAAAAAATTTCAAAATAGGGCAAATCTTAAGAAAAATGAGAATAGAGAAGAGATTTTTTTAGAAATAAATGAAAGGATTAATTTTATTAAAGATCAACATAATGATAATTTGAAAAAACAGATTAAATGAGGAATCCTCAAAAATAATTATAATAAATTAAATATCAAAAAGGTGGTTAATGTTTTAAAATATTTTTGCAGCAAATGTAATAGATTTCATTATCGTGGTGAGATTTATGAT
>CAZRIR010000166.1:0-5496 GCA_964600195.1 uncultured archaeon
CTAATTTTTGAACTCTTTCTGCAACCACTGCAAACCCTTTACCTTGCTCTCCCGCTCGTCCAGCTTCAATACTAGCATTTAACGCAAGAAGATTTGTTTGTTCAGAAATATTAGTGATGATGTTCGCGATTGTTTTAATTTCATTCGCCATGTTACTAATTTCTTTTAATGTTCCCTCTAATTTTTGAGATTTGGTGACGATTTCGAGGGTCGTTGCTGAAATTTCTTCGGCAGAAGCATTTATTTCATTTGCACTCGCTGCTAAAGATGTCGCACTGTTAGAAACCTTCTCAGATGCTGTTTCACTCACTTCAAGCACATTATCTACTTTTCTTGTTCGTAAACTATTCTGCTTCCTTTGTTTCTGGATTATTTTTATGGTATAATATCCAATTAACACAAATGATATACTAATTGATATATCTGAAGTAATAAAAAGGACCAAATTCCCAATACTTGTGGATATCTGAGAAGTAATTATCGCATTCGATAATGCAATACAAATAAAGAGAATTATTTTAAATTCACTCGAATTAATTTTTAACTTAAAGAAATATTTGAAAATTAGTAGAAAAATTATCATGGAAATTGGTGTTAAAAAATATGATATTGTTTGGGTTGTCGGATCTATCATTTTTATATGTAAGACTAATTATTTGATTTGATTAAATTAGTTATAATTTTTCTGATATTTATATCTAATTTATTTAAAACAGAATGATTTCATAATACAATCATATAATAAATCATCCCTCCCCTGTATTTAAATTAGATTTTTGATATTATTTTAAGTAACAAACTTGAAAAGTATTAAAATATCATCAATAATTGATGAGATGGAAAAAATCTTTATTTAAATTTATCGGTTTTGAGAAAATTCAAGATTAATTACACATAAATTTATATATGGTATCCCAACATTCAATTTATGTTGAAATTCAAAATAAAATAAAAAATGAAATATAGTATGAATAATATAAATGAAATTATTGAGGATTTGAGATTTTTTGAGATAACAAAAGCCTCCAATATTAAGATTAATAAGGAAAACATATTCTATCGTGAAAAATATACAGATATATTGAACTATTTTAA
Organism: uncultured archaeon; assembly: GCA_964600195.1. Lineage (GTDB taxonomy): Archaea > Asgardarchaeota > Lokiarchaeia > Sigyniarchaeales > SOKP01 > FT1-020. The sequence goes on from CAZRIR010000166.1 coordinate 1,096, forward strand.
ATTAATGATCACATCATCTGATGAATTAGAAGTGTATAATTATGTTGATCTAAAGGGAACACTTTTAATCAATGCTTATCCCGGTACTGATCTTTTAGAATATTTACAACTGATTTCAAAAAATTATTATTTTGATATCATTGAATTAGATATTAGTGAAATTGAAAAATCTCCGAAAGATTTTTTTGAAAAATTGAATGAAAGCTTGGAAAAAATTTATTCTTTTAAAATAGGGGATCAATTAGACGAACCAAACGAAAATGATGAGAATGATAACAAAAAAATTATAATCATAAATCAATCTAATAAATTAAAGACAAATTTTAAAGAAAAAAGCATTTTAAGTAGTTACATGAATTATTGGAGTGATAAATTCGATACCCTTTCTTATAAAAGTAAAAAAATGATATTAGTTTGGGTAATAATGGATTATCAAGAGTTTATAAATAATTCACTCGAAATATACAAAGCATTTGATCTTTTCATAAATATACCAATATTAAGTAAGATAGAACGTGAAACGATCTTGAGAGATTTTACCGAAAACAATCCCAAAATTTCTTTTGATATCAGTACAATTGTAGCTTATACCGAAAATTGGGAAGTACTAAATCTAAAACAATTATTAAAAGTTGCGATATTAAAACATTTCTTAAATTCAGATTTAAATAAAACCACTAATGAAATTACCGATATCATTATTGATTTAATCGAATCAGGTGAATTTATTCCATCCCTCATATCTAATTATATTAATGAAAGTAGTGAAAACCAAGTAATTGACAATACAATTATAAAGAAAAAAATACCTGTTATAAATGATTTGTCATTAATTGGGGGTGAAATTGAGGAATTACTGAAAAGTATTCAAGATCAAGGATACACTGAATTCATGTTGGGTCAACTATATGAAGATGCTGCTTCAAAGAACTATAGTGAAATCATGTTGATAATTGATAAATTAAAAAAAAAAGAACCGCTCGAAGATAATGATAGGAAAATACTGGCGAAATATCCCTTTATTTTAAATGATAATCCTAATAGAGCTCATCTCAATTTAGAAAAGGCTAAAAAAAGAGTTGATCTAATCAAGCTTGCTTTTGGAAAAGAATAATAAAAAGTGATGAAAAAGATGCCAACTCCAAGTATAATAATGTCCACTTTATGTGAAGTGTATATACAAAAAATAATTTTGGAAAATTTCCTTTCGTTTGAGAAAGATGAGGTGGATTTTGGAGATGCGAAATTTAATCTTATAATTGGTCCAAATTGGAGCGGGAAGACTTCAATTTTTCAAGCAATCAAATTTGGATTGGGGAGTAATGAAAGGGATGAACGGTATTCTAAATGGTCAGATTTCATTAGAAACGGTCAAAATCACGCCATGGTTGAACTTCACATCAACAATAAAGGAAAAATGGTAAAAATCCAAAGAACAGTGGTTAAAGGGAATTCTCCCTTTTTTTCAAAACAGGTGGCGGGAAAAAAAAAATTCCAAAAAGTATCATCGAAAGAAATTCAAAAACTCATAAGAGATCTGGGTTTTAATCCAGATAATCATTTTACTATTGTTAGTCAAGGCAAGATTGATGCTATCAAATCCTTAAAGCCAATTGAATTATGTCTTTTTCTTGAAGAGGGAATAGGTTTAAAAGGACTAAGAGAGGAAATTTTACAGCAAAAGCATGATGTAGTGAATTTACAATCTGAACTTAATTCATTAGTTACAAAAAAAAATACTTTGAATATAGGCTTGGATTTATTAAGACCGAAGCTAGAACGCTTGGAAGAAAAGAAAAAATTATTAAAACAAAAATCCAAATTTGAGGATGAGCTCCTATGGGCAAATAAAAAAAAAATTCAAGGGGAAATTGATCAATTAAATGAACAGATTGTCAAGACAAAAGTCAATATTGATATCTTAAATTCTGAATTGAGATCATGCAACAAGGAAATTGAAAAATATCAGAAATTAATAAATGACGCTGGAGGTAATATAAACGAGATCTCAAAGAAGATAGGAGAATTGAGTTATAAAAAAAAGCAATTTATGGATAAAATCAAGACTTGGCAAGATGATAAATTAAAATCAAAAGATGAGCTTGAAAAATTAAGCGAAATTATATCTCAAAAAGAGAAGATATTGAATAATCTTTTGAGTAAAAAAAAGAGTTTTGATAATGAAAATAATCTAATAATTGAAGAAATTTCCAAATTAGAAGGTATTTTTGACAGTCTCATTAATGAACAAGCAAATCTTACAAAAAAAGTTAAAGAAAATAGGGAATTTCTGAATAACTATAATCAAATAACTACTTCGAAAAATAAGATCTTAGAAGATAATGAAAATGTCAAAGCTACCATAAAAGAGATTAATTCTGAAATAAACCAAATTTTTCAAAGTTTAAAAGATATTGACCATAAATTAGAATTAAATAAATGGTTTCTCGAAAATCCTACTAAAGATTTAATGGGAAGGTTTGATAATGAATTAGGAAAAATTTCAGCAAAAATTTTCTCTTTAGAAAGTGCTGTTGAGCAGATGGAGCAAGATAGGTTGAAAAAGCTCAGAAAGCTCAAGCCCCTACAAGCTTCGCTGAAAGAAAGAAAAATATTTTTACCCGCCAACATCACGATTCTTAAAGAAGAGATTAAGAAGCGCGAGTTAAATGCTAAAGGTCCCATTATTGATTATATAAAATATGATGACTCATTAAGTTATGCCATAGAATCAGTTTTAGGAGAAAAACTGCTTTATAGCTTTGTTGCAGACAATTGGGACACATTAGAATTATTAAAACGTCTTAAAAATAAGTATAATGCTTATTGTAATATCTATGTTCCAAAAAATCTAAAGGTAACTCCCCTGATGAAAATATCCGCAAGGGGAATAATTGGATATCTCGCAGAATTGATCAAGGTTGAAGATAATGATCCCGACATCATAAAAGTGATTTATTCAAAAGTTAAAAATTGTTTGGTCGCAAAAGATTTTATTTCTGGAAAGGAATTGTATAAAAATCGGGATTTCAAGGGGAAATGCGTGACTTTGAAAGGAGAGCAAATCATTTCTTACAAGTATGTATATGAAACTCCCTTTATCAAGCCATTGAAAGGGACTTTATCGGTTGGCACCCAAAAAGAACAGTCCCAATTATTAGAAAGCGAAATAGAGAGATTAAATGAGAGGATTTCCAATTTAAAAATAGATTTAGGTAAATTGGACAACATACAAAAGGAGATTTATAAAAAGAAGGAAGCCTTTAATGATTTGCTTTATAATTTCAATCAAAAGGAGAGACTGACAAATAAAAAGAATGATTTATATGAAAAGATTTACGCTCATGAGGACTTAATACAACAAAATGAAAAAAAAGTTGATGATCTCAATCTTAAAATCCAAGATTTGGAAGCTCAAAAAGATCCCGATTTTTTCAAGATAATCCACCGAATAAAAAGAATTCCAAAGGAACTAGCGGATTTAAATGATAAAAAGAAAAAATGGATTAAAAAACAAGACGAGAATCAGAAAATCTTGGATGAGATGCAACAGAAAGTAAGGGCACAGTCCAATGAATTAAAAACCATTAAGAAAGAATATTCTGATAAAAAAGAAAATTTTCAAAAAGCTGATAAAAATGCATTCAAATTATATCAAGAATTAGAAAATATCGAAAATGAAATGGAGATAAGTGAAAAAACGATTTCAGAACTAAAAGAGAAAGTAAATTTATTTCAGACTGAAAAAACCGAGTTGGACAAGAAGAACATTCAACTTAATATCGATCTTGAACAAGATAATATCACTTTAAATTCATTAAATAATGATATTGATACAAAAAAGAGATCTCTTGATAGGATTGCCATTCAATTAAAGGATGTTGAGGATTTTCAACCACGATCAATTGAACTCATCCAAGAAGACCTCAAAAAAATCGAAAAAAAATTAATGAAATATTTAGATGTTGATGATTCGCTTCTAATAGAAAGAGACCAAATAATTGATGGTCTTAAAAAAATTGCACAAAATCAAAAAGATTTGGAAAAAGATATAAAAGCCGCCATGAGAACAGAAAATAAACTCGAAAATACATATTATGAAAAATTTAAACTAGTGCTCAATGACTTGAAATCAAAAATTAATCAGAAATTTGAGTCTTCCCAGATTAAGTCATATTGTAGTTTAGAATTAATCGGTAATTTTGAAGAGTTAGGTGTCGAGATTAAAGCAGCTACTTCAAAAGATCAGTTAAAAACATTCAGTGCTTTATCAGGAGGGCAAATCTCAATGATTTCAATTTGTTTAATGCTATCATTGCAGGAAATAAAACCTTCACCACTCTGCATGTTTGATGAGGCAGGAATGTTTTTAGATGATAAAAATTCAGAAGTATCATACCA
>CAZRIR010000167.1:0-5472 GCA_964600195.1 uncultured archaeon
TGGAATTTGGAAAAAAAGATAAAAAGGATTTTTTGATTCCTCCTTTTTTAATTTTCTATTTTTATTTGATAATAGCAAATACCTTCAATTTACCCACCATTCCTGGTCAGGTATTATTCGATATTCAATTAATTTCTTGGATTGGTGTGATTACTTGTTTTATGGGAATAATATTGATTATATGGGCATTAATTTCCTTTAAAAAAAGTTTTAGAATCGGTCTTGCCGAAAAAGCTTCTGATGGATTGATTACAACGGGAGCATTTGCTATAAGCCGCAATCCCATATACGTTGCATTTGCAATCATGGTGATTAGTCAATTTTTAGTCTTCTCGAGTTGGATACTCCTCATATACATTTTCATGTTTATTTTGTTATTTCGGTGTCAGATAATGAAAGAAGAAGTCTTTTTAAAAGAACAGTATGGTGATGAGTACATTAATTATTGTAACCAAGTGAGAAGATGGATTGGAAGAAGGTAGAACATTTAAATTTCACATAAATTCAAATTACTTTGAAATAAAGAGGGGATATTTATATTAATAATCTGAATCATTAGAGATTCGAATTCAAATAAAAAATGAAAAATTGTAGTTAAATCAAATTAATGAAAAAAAAAGATAAAAATCCCAAGTTATTTTAACCTAATACATTACTTTTTTAGTAAGACAAATAAAATATGAAGATTCATTTTGGAACCAGAAATATTTTTTGCTTTAAATTTTGCATTTATAGATTTTATAACCATTATTTTAGCTATTTTCTACCTACTAATTCGGAAAGTAAAGGAAATTTCTATCCGTTATAAAATAGTATATGGCTTTATATCAATTCTGGTAATAACTACTATTTATATAATTGTTTCACTACAAATTATCGAAGATATAATTGCTGTATCGAGTTTGATTGTAATCGGTTTTAATTCTATAATTTTTATAATGATATATGTCGCCACATGGTCTACAAAAGAAATATCATTTTCCCATAAAGTCGCTTATGGAATTATATTTATATTTACATCTTTTATAGTTTATCTAGTAATTATTTTTCAATTATCAGAAAATCCTTCTTTAGCTTTATTTATATATATATTCGTCTCTGTCAATCTTCTTTCTATCATGATGTCTGATATTGCAGGTGATGAAAACGTGAGAAGACTTAGAGTAGGTAGAATGATTTTTTATTCTATTTGTTTAGGAATAGGGTTAATTGCTTTAATAGCTTTATATATAATTATTTTTATGGGAATTCTCGTTTTTGGAGTCCCAATACAAAATATTGTCAAGAAAAATCTGAACCACTTATTATTTTTTGTAATTTTTGGTTGTATTTTATTTATCATCTCAATCTGGGGTATAAATAAAGAAGAAAAGCATGGAACAGAAGGAAAACTGAAAGGTTCAGCATTAACATGGTTAAATATCATTTTTTTAATTATATCTTTAGTAACTTTTACGGTGGGATTGGATACTCTTGCAGATATTGGGAAATATCATTTTCTTCAAATATATCCTAATTATAATTATATTCTAGGCCCATTATATTTTCCAATAGGTCTATTCTGTTTAATTATAAGCATTTGGAAATTGATTAAAGATTATAGATATCGAAAACAATTCTTTAATCCCCCTGAATCGTTTTATACTGACCCAATAATAATTGTCTCCAAATATGGATTGAAATTGGGGTTAAATTATGAAATGCAAAAAAAAATTGAAAAATTTATAGAGTGTTTACCTCAGAAATTAAAAGAAGAAAAAGATCCAAAATGTTTATGTGCAGCAGCAATATACATCGTCGGAAAGGTTGAGCGATTAAATCTTTCTAAAGAAAAAATAGCTGAAATTTTCGATATCCCCTCCAATTCAATGATTATAATCCATGAGGAGATCAAATCAAATGAAAATATAGATACCACCTATAGTACAATTAAAAATCTTTAGATTGGAATAAGATTTAAATCTAATGACTTTAAAAATTTAAAAGACTCATTATAATCATGAATCCAAAACTAAACAACCTAGTTCGCCTGGATGAAAGTCAGATCATTTTTACGAGCATTGTCTTGGGAAGGGCCTTTAAAGACAATCCGCTTTCCATTTATCGAATCCCCGATGTTTCTGAAAGAGTTCAAAAACTAAAATTTCTCTTTGAATTTGCCATTCGGTATGGGGTTCTATTTGGAGAAGTATATAGCACATCCCCTCATCTTGAAGGAATTGCAGGCTGGATTCCTTTTGAAAAAGTATATCAATCTACTGAGGATCAAATTCGGAGCGGAGGAAAAAAAATTGTAAATGAATTCGGAATGGAGTATATTAAAAAGCAATATTCTCTTCAAAAATTCTTAGATACATTACATAAACGTCATGCTCCGTTTCCTCACATGTATTTGTATCCGCTTGGGGTAGATCCCCAGTTTCAAGGTAAAGGACATGGTAGTCTTTTATTGAAAGCAATGTTTGAAAAAGTAGACCAAACTAAAATGCCTATATATTTAGAAACTGATAAAGAAAAAAATGTATCATTCTATCAAAAGCACCAATTTAAAGTAATGGAAAAAACTCAGATTCCAAACACTGACATTCCTGTTTGGGCAATGTTACGAAAAATTTAAGCTAAAGGATAATATTATAATATTATCATTCTAAATTTAATAAGATGCGCCGTCCGGGGATCGAACCCGGGTCACCGGCTTGGAAGGCCGAGATCCTACCGCTAGACCAACGGCGCAATATTATAAAAAAGCATGATCTTAAATATAGCATATCTTATAACTTTAGTGATTTCATCGTATTTTAAGTAAAATTTCATAATAATTAATTACTTTACTTACTGCAATCCAAGCATCTAAAGTGTATTGAGAAAGGGATATTTTTTTACTTGAAAGGGCTAAGATTTCGTTAGAAAACGTTTTTTTTTGAAATCCACCTATGATTGCGATATAATTCTTAGAAAAAGGTTCTGTAAATGAAGTTTTATAATCTTTAAGCAGATTTCCTTTACTAGAAAATAAGATGATCTCATCATCCTTATAAGAATGAATTAATTGATTAATATTGCCCTCAAATGAAGATATTAAATCAGAATTATCACCCCTAATATTTCCATCTATCAATAATTTCGCCATTAAGCCCTTAAACCGGTTATAATTTCGGGTTATTTTTATTTCAGGATCGAACTTGAAAATCTTATTTCGAACAGTATGAACATATATTGTTAAATTTCCACTCTTATTGAGAGGCGAGCCCAGAGCATTGAGAAGACAAGCATGCAAGATATCTGGTCGTCCTCTTTTTTCATAATTTTTCAATGATTTCATGGCGGAATGATGGAGTGCATTGTCAAGCAATTGAGATTGATAATTTTTCATGTTTAATTGTTTTCTAATTGCAGGATGCTTTCGAATACTTCTTGGGATCAATTCAATCCCGCATTCAACAAGTATGAGAGTGAGAGGCAACTATTAATCACCTTACTTGTTCATTTTTTATTTTTATGAAATATCTGGTCGTATTATTGCATTCAAGACATGTCATCGATACGTGAGAACCTTTACCTTTTTTTGAATGTAATCTGGTCCGTGAATTCAATCCAGGATATAAAAATGATTTACATTTGTGGCAAATGCGTTTTTTCCAGATAGGTGGAACCTTAATTCTGGCTCTTTGAGCATATCTTCTTGCTAATTGTGCATATCTGTTCGCAAGTTCTTTATCGTGCTCAAATATGTCATTTGCTTTTTGAAAGAGGAAATTCATTCTCGAAATTGCTATTTGTCGTGCAATTTTTTTATAGGGAGTCATTATTTATCATATCAGTTCATGATGTTTTTTTTATTGGATCTTTTGAAATTATAAAGGTCTTGCCACGTATATCTATGATGTATGATTCTGTTTTTTCTGCTATATCTTCCGCGAGAGCTTTAACTGGTGTATTTTCTGCAATGGATTTTAAAACTTTTATTTTAATGATTTTATATCGTTTCAGCAATTTAGATACGTGCTCCAAGAACTCTAAGGTCGTACCTTTTTTTCCTAAGATGCAATGAGGGTCTCCAAGCAATACTTTTTTAAATTCTTCTTGATAATCCATTTTTTATAGTTAAAATCCAAAAATTTTTAATTTTTCTTTAACTAAAAAAAGTAATTATCATAATTAAAGAAAATACAAAAAATGTCAATATTCGTTGTTGAACCCGAAACATTAATACAAAAAGTTGCCCTTAAATTGAAAGAAGATTATCCCGAGGTATTGCCTCCCCCAAATTCAAAATTTTGGAAAACTGCTTTCTTTAAAGAATTAGCACCAGTGGACTCTGAGAATTTCTGGTATATAAGATGTGCCTCTCTAATGAGAAAGGTGAAGAAACTTGGGCCCATTGGCATAAACCGTCTGAGAAAGTTATATGGCGGTCGTAACAGAAGAGGTCCAGGATTAACTCATAGTGCACGTGGAGCGGGAAAAATTATCCGTGTTGCTTTACAGCAGCTAGAAAATTCAAATTTAGTACTGAAGACAGAAAAAAATGGAAGGATAATATCTCCTGAAGGGACAAGCCTTTTAGAAAGAACGGCACATTCCATTTTACGAAATAAAAAATAAATTAATAAACCAAGTAAGAATGGTGTGCAATCATGAGCGATGAAGAAGAATTAGAGGAAATTCGCAGAAGGAAATTGGCTCAATTACAACAGCAAGGTTTACAAGAAGAATATGCTAGACAAGAAAGAAATGAATTTGAAACCAAAAAATATTTAATAATGCGTAAAATTTTAGATCAACCAGGAAGGCAACGATTAGAAAATATTAGGATGGTCAAACCACAATTTGCTGAACAGATTGAATTGCAATTAATTCAATTATTTCAATCAGGACAATTGCGTGGTAGAACACCCTTACCTGACAAGACATTTAAAAGATTATTAGAGCAATTTGCTCAATCTGGGAAAAAAAAAGATTTCAGAATTAAAAATTTTTAAATTTACTGAGAGATGACTAAGAATGGCAAGAAATAAAGATTTACCCTCAAAAATAAGAAGAGGGAAAAAGATGAAGCAAAGCCGGTCAATACCAAGTTGGATAATAATGAGAACCGGAGGAAAGACGAGAACAAGCCCATATTCTAGAAGAGAATGGCGAAACTCGAGATTAAAACGTGATTAGGACTAAAAATATTTAAAGCTAAAAGGATAGAAACTATGGCAAAAAAGAAGAAAGAAACTCAAAAGGAGAAAGAAGTAAGTATAGATGAATTAGAAGAAGAATTTACGGAAGAAATTGAAGAGATAGATGAGTTTGATATTGAGGAAGTTTCAGAAGAAGATGAAATATCCGAAGTATTTGAAGAAGGATTAGAAGACATTGAGGAACGTGAGTTAATTGAAGAACCTAAAGAAGAGATTATAGACGAGCGCATTTATACAGTTCCACTCGCCAAGGCAAGGCATGGTCCTCGAAATAAATATGCAA
>CAZRIR010000168.1:0-5428 GCA_964600195.1 uncultured archaeon
AGATATAATCCAAGAAGATTGATACTTGATGCTCTATTAGGCTTGAAGGATAAAATATTTGGTTCAGAGAATATATTCAATATTTGGGGATGTACCGTATGTGATACGTGTGATGAAGTATGTCCTCAAAAAGTTGAACTCACGGAGATCTTTACTATTCTAAAAAACATTAGCATCGAAAGGGGAGAGGCTCCAGATTATTATACGACGCAAGCTTCGACCATCCTTGAAAATGCAAAAGCAATACCCATGCAACCGGCTATAGAAAGAAGGCGAGAGCAATTAGGTTTGCCTAAAGTAATGGAACCTGATGTTGATGAGGTTAAAAAACTTCTTATTGCCACAAAACTCACGGAAAAACTTCCTAAAAAAGTAGATTAATCAATAATTCTCAATATATTTCATTAGCCTAATTTTTTGAGAATTGAAATAGTTAAATTATACAGTATATTATTTGATCATAAAATTTACTTTAAATAAAAGAGGTAAAATTACTTGAGAAAACCAATAATTGGTGGAAATTGGAAAATGAACCGTGGCTCTCCTGCTGATGCTAAAGAAATGCTTGAAAAATTTACAGGTTTAGCGAAGAAAATAAAAAACGTGGATATCTTTATCGCTCCTCCATTTACCGCGTTAAATTCTTCTTATCGGGTTATAAAAGGTTCTAATGTTAAATTGGGGGCCCAAAACATGTATTTTGAGGAAAAGGGAGCGTATACAGGAGAGATCTCCCCCCATTTTCTTAAAGCTATTGGATGTGAATATGTAATTTTAGGACATAGTGAACGAAGAAATATTTTCAATGAATCCGATTCTCTCATAAACAAAAAATTAAAAAAAGCATTATCAATGAATTTAAAACCAATAGTTTGCGTTGGAGAACATTTGGAGGAGAGAGAAGCCGGAAGAACAAAAGAGATCATCCAAAATCAAATAAATGAGTCCTTTAAAGATTTAAATGGTGAGGAAATGTTAAAAATTGTAATCGCATATGAGCCAATTTGGGCAATAGGAACGGGTAAAACTGCAACTCCAGAACAAGCAGAAGAAATACACGTGTATATACGAGAACTCTTATCTCAGAAATTTGATGAAAAAACAGCAAACATGATTAGAATTCAATATGGAGGATCTGTAAAACCAAATAACGCAGAAAGTCTTTTCAATAAAGAAAATATCGATGGAGGATTGGTTGGAGGGGCATCTCTTGAAGCAGATTCTTTTTATGAAATTGTGTTAGCCGCTGAAAAAACATATCACTAAATTATTTATTTTTTAAAAATTTCATTAAATTTATTCATTAAATTCATAAATAAATCGCCTAAATAACTTTCAGATTTACTTATAATGAGATAATAGTAATTTTCAAATAATACTTCTTCCATTAATTTTTCAGTAATTCCAATTCCAGAATTAATTATGTATAACCAAATGTCTTCACCTTTATAATTCACGATTCGGTGTTTCAATCCAAATTCAGGAATGTCCGGAACTTGGAACATGTTTCGTAAAATTTCAGTAACTTCTTTGAGGGAGTATTTATCTCCAAATACTTGAATAAGAGATAAATCAAAAGTCAAAATACAGATCCCTTCGAGTCCATATGAACTCTTTTCAATTAAATATTTTTCAGCTTCATCATTAATAGCATTTAAATGATTTTGCACGTTTTTCCTTGCTGTTTTATCATTTAAAATATTTTTAATCATGTCAATTTCAGGAGTGAATAATTCCTCTGCGGTCACTAATGGCGTTTTTGTTACAATAATAGTCTTATAAATGAACTCAATTTTTTTACGGATAGATTTTTGATTGAGATAGGTTTCGGAGGCACACGTGATTAATGTGTCTGAAATAGGACCATCAAGATTATCACATATAAGTGTAGGATTTTCCCCCTCAGATTGAAATTCTAACATGTAAATTTTTCTATTTATTGCACGGGAAAATTCAAAAATAGCGGAGATTAATCCAGCAGTCAGTTCCATTTTAGATTCAGGATCTATTATCTCATCCACGCATTTCTCTTTAGAAAAATCAAAAAACCTGAGGAATATTCTTACACCCTCTTGTACCTCATTTATTTTAAGGGCCAAATACGGGAATCCTGTCGTTGTAATAACGTTAAACTCGTATATTGTCATCGAATCTTTTACTAAATAATTAAAAATAAAATGAGTTGATAATAACGTAAAAATTTGGAAATTAAAATTTTGTTGTTACATTGATTTAAGTAAGCTAAGAATATATGAAAAAAGAATGAATTATTTATTCAAGAATGATAGCAGGTTTTCCGGGTAATGCCTGAGATGCCTTTTTAATGGTTTTTTCTTTCTTTTCATGGGAAATAATGAGTTCACAACCATATTTTTTCTCAATGATTTGTTTTATGTCATTATAAAAACTAAATTCCTCATCGGGCGAAAGAGAAATTTTCGAGTATTTTCCAACATTTTTTAGAATTCTCGCGACGATTTGACTCACGAGTTTTCCTTTCGACATGAAATCGTCATCTTTCATCACTCTTTTCATGATTTTTCCTTGATCGTGCGTTTTATCTACCAAATTCATTATGATTTTATAAAGCGTAAATTTCCATTCGTCGGCAATTATTAACGTAATTTTACTTAATTTCTCTTTATTTAAGATGGATTGAATGCTTTTAATGTCATCCATGATTCCATTCATTAACTTCCATTGAAAATCATTTTCATCGGTAAGAACTTTATCATTCCATTTTGGCCATTTAGCCAGGCTAAGATACCCCTTTTTGCCGATGAGTTCCCATAATTCTTCAGTCATGTGAGGCGCTATGGGATGAAGCAATATGATGAGGGTTTCCCTGCATTTTTCAAAAATTTCTGTCAAGACACCCTCGTTCTTGTAATTCTTGAGATCCTTTCTAAATTGCATGATACTATTAACTGCGTTTCGTATCTCTAATTTTTCAAGAAACTCGGTAACTTCCTTGCATGTTTTATTCATTCGGTATGTAATGAGGTTATCTCTGATTGATTCTTCGCTTCTTGTATTTTCTGGAGGTTCTGCTAAGAGCGTGAACGTATTCTTGATGGTTTTTGATGCCGACCCAATCTCGGATTCACTCCATTCCAATCCCGATTCGGGACTTGCTCCAAATAAAATGAAAAATCGTGCAACGTCCGCCCCATATTCATCCATAATTTCTCCAGGATTCACCGTATTTCCATAGCTCTTGCTCATTTTTACGCTTTTTAGGATATATTTCGTACCGCAAAATTTACAGGTCTCATCATTCATTTCCGCTTTCATAGCAAATCTTTCACAGTTCGGACAATAAGGATGGGCTTTATTTATCATTCCTTGAGTCAAGAGCCGCTGGAAAGGTTCGTCATGCGAGTGAAGGCCAAGATCTCTTCCAATCTTCGTCCAAAACCGCGCGTAGATCAAATGGAGAATCGCATGTTCGATCCCACCGCAGTAAAAATCCACATTCCCCCAATAATTAACTAGTTCCTTACTAAAAGGGATCGTGTTTTCTACAGAGGGAGGATCACAAAACGCAAAAAAATACCACGAGGAGTCGACGAAAGTATCCATGGTATCCGTTTCTCGTTTGGCATTATTTCCACATTTAGGACATTTCACGTTGACAAATGTTACACTTGTTTCCAAGGGATTACCAGATCCGCTAAATTTCACATCGACAGGTAGATGTACCGGTAAATCTTCATAAGGGACGGACACCACGCCACAATCATCGCAATAGATAATTGGAATGGGACAACCCCAGTATCTTTGCCGAGAAATACCCCAATCTCTCAATTTATAATTAATGGTTGCATATCCCTTTCCCATTTCTTCGAGCTTTTCCGAAATCGCTCGAATTGCCATTCTATTCTCCATCCCATCAAATTCGCCCGAATTTACAAGATAACCATCTTCTTCATAAGCGCGGGTCATTTTTTCAGCATTTAATTCATAATCTGGTGGCTGAATTACTACCTTTACAGGGATATTATATTTCTCACTGAATTGATAATCTCGCTGGTCATGTGCAGGAACGGCCATTACAGCTCCCGCACCATATTCAAAAACTATAAAATTGGCGCAATATATGGGAATTTCTTCACCAGTCATAGGATTGATGGCAAATTTCCCAATAAACATCCCTTTTTTCTCAACATCAATATCAGTCCTTTCAAACTTGTCCTGTTTCATTACTTCATCATAGAGGGCTTCATATTCTTTTTCGTATTTTGTTCCCGTTACCCACTTTTTTACATCAGGATGCTCAACCGCATATACCATGAAGGTTACGCCAAATACTGTATCTGCTCTTGTCGTAAAAATATCAACTGTTTTATCTTCACCTACAATGGGGAATTTAATGATCGTCCCCTCAGATCTTCCTATCCAATTTCTTTGCATTACTTTGACTTTATCGGGCCATTTAACAGAATCAAGTCCATCCAGCAATTCTTCTGCATAATCCCTGATTTTCAAAAACCATTGAGTCAAGAATTTTTGATCAACTGGATTATTACATCGCCAACATTTGCCCCCTTGAGCTTGTTCATTAGCCAAAACAGTTTGACAGTGTTTACACCAATTTACATAGCTTTCCTGTCTGTATGCAATGCCTTTTTCTAACATTTTAAGAAAAAACCATTGATCCCACTTGTAATAGTTTGGATTATGGCTATAGACCAATCGGGTCCAGTCATAGGATAATCCTATTCTTCTTTGTTGACCTTGCATAGTTTCAATGTTCTCATCAGTCCATTCTTCAGGATTTACCCCATGGTCGATTGCCGCATTTTCAGCGGGCATTCCGAAGCTTTTATGATCTTTTACTTAATGTAAAATATTATCATAGCCCATTGGGTAAAGTACATTGAATCTATTTAACCGTTTAAAGCGAGCAAAACAGTCACCTATAGTATAATTACGAAGATGTCCCATATGAAGTTTTCCGGAAGGATAAGGATACATTTCCAAGACATAATATTTCTTTTTTCTTTTATCTTTTTTAACTTGGAATATTTTATCTTTCTCCCATTTCTCTTGCCATTTCTTTTCAATTTCCTGAGGATTATATTCAACCATTATATTCCACCAATTATAAATGAATCAATAATTATCAGTATAATTGCTATAAATTATGATACTTTATTTTGTTTTTGATTAAAAGGAATTGAGTATTAATATCAAATTGTCATCACTATTGCATATAAAGCAGTTACCTATGCTTCCGATTTATGATATTTTTTAATTTTTTCGAATTTCTCTTTAGGAATTTTAGCATAGAACTTTTTTTTTTTAAAATTCAAATACTCACTAATTTCAAATTTTATTAATCCTTTACTTTTTAAAACTTTTAACAACATCTCTTTTTTATGAAGTTTTTGTTTTTCTAATCTAACCTCATTTGTTAATGTATATA
>CAZRIR010000169.1:0-1979 GCA_964600195.1 uncultured archaeon
ATGAAAACCTTAAACACAATAGTATCATATCCATATCAGATATTTTTAAGCAATACAGAGCAAATAAATATCCAGAAATAATAAAAATTAGAGAAGACATCCTTCCCTTGATTAATGAAATGCTCAATCGAAATTTTTTCAAAGGGACTATTAGAACTAAAAGAATTTTCATTAAGACGAAATATCTTTTTTATTTGGAATTTTTTATTGAAAAATTAATTGTTTCAGATATTAAAATTAATTATGAACAACTCCTCATTGAGAAAGAAAAATTGAGAGACCATAGCAACACGATATATAATATGGTCTTAAAATTAAAAAATGCAATTTCAAAAACGAAAGAAGAAATCGAGAGTTATCTCTTAATCGATGAAATTGATATAGCAAAAGAACGAGTTAAATATTTGATACATAATACCCTGATGGATGCTGAATTTCTGAATGAAAATATTGAATCATCCTTTAGTGAAGAACTATATTATATTAACCTCCAAGAAGCCCTTTCGCCCGAAATAAATAGATGGAAAAAACAATTTTCCATCTTAAAAATAAAACTCAAAGACTTGGAATTAACTCTTCAGTCTAAAATAAAAGAAAAAGAAGAAGTCAGGAATTTAAATAATTTATTAGATACTCTTAAAGAAAAGATTACTGATATTAAAGATGATTTAACTAGAAGGATTGACGAGTTTAGAGAGTACTTTAAAAATGCACTTGAAAAAGAATATACTGAACAAATATTTACACTTCTAACAGAGGAATTTGATAAAATATCACAAAGATTTCGTCAATATGACCAAAAAATTTACATAGTTTCCCAAAAAATTACCACTCAAGAAGGAAAAATAAAAAGAAAGCATAAAAAAATAATTGATGAATGGTTAAGCATCAAGGAAAATTTTGATGAGGTATTTATATATTATGTAGAAGGATTTCGATACTTTCATGATAAATTAGATGAAATCAAAAATATACGTGAGAATACAAGAGAAACTATCTTAAATATAAGTGAAAAAATTAAAAGTGAAATAGATAAAAATCAATTTGAAATTAAACAAATATTTGACAATATAAAAAGTGATACAGATGCTCTATTGAATGAAAAAAGAAAAAAAATTAAGGATCTTCAAAAAGCAGTTAAAAAAGAGATTAAATCTAAGCATAAACTATACCTCCTGCTTAAATATATACCCGAAAAAATAGATGAATTGGAAGAAGATATTTTAGAATTCGTGGCTGATCATGTTCAAACCCTCAAAAATAAGGCAATAGAAGAAAGAAATAGAGTTAGTATAGAAGATTTCGAAGCGTTTGTAATTCAAAAAATGATTAAGATACGTAATAAGCTAAATAATATCAAAAACGATTTAACTCAATTAAAAAATCCAAAGATCAAAGATGTAATTAAAAAAACTGAAGCACTGCAAGCGAAATTTGATGATGTCAATCAAACTTATCAGAAAAAATTGAATGAATGCAAAAATGAAATCAGGGATTTTGAAGAAAAAACAGATGTTACTATTATACAATGGGAAAATTTTACAGAATTTTTTAGCAATGAAATTAAGAATTTCAACAATGAAAACATCAATAACATAATATCAAACAAGATAAAATCAATATCTGATGAAAAAAGAACGAATAATATAGATATCATAGAACTAAAAAAAGAACTAAATTTAAATTGTAAAGTTTTAATCTCAAGAATAAAAGATATGATTGAAATCTCAAGAATCAACGCAGAACTTTTTGAGGATAAAAAGTGCATATTGCTTCATACAGATCATTTCTATAAAAACATGGAATTAAGAAATTTTCTTGAGAATAAGATTTTAAAACCAAATAATGAAGCAATTGGAAAAATTTTAGCTCTTTATGATTCGAGCATCAAAAATAAGACCTTATCAATAAATATTTTGGAAATTCAGAACCGAATTGAAGACTTGAAAGGATTTGAAAAAAAAGAAAAAGATTTATTT
>CAZRIR010000169.1:2079-5425 GCA_964600195.1 uncultured archaeon
TTTTACAAATAAAATTAACCAAGCTCATGAAATAATTGAATTAGCATTGAAAGATAATCTGGAAAAAAATTATGAAAATAAAAAATTAAGCCCAGAACTTAGAGAATTTTACGTTTTTAAAAAGAATCAATTTCAGAAGATTTACGATAGTAATATCGATTTAATAAAAGAAAAAATTATTAATCTCAAAAATGACGCCATAAGAGCGAAATTCATAGATAAATTAAATGATAAAAAGATTCTTTTGAGTCAATTACTTGGTAATTTAGAAAGAAGTGTTGAAGATGACGTGGAAGTTAAATTCTTTAAAAGAGCTTATTTAAAAATCGCAAAAAGAGTTAAAAAAATTGAAAATGAAATAAAAGAAACTAAAAAACAAGTAAATAATCAAATTAAGAATTTTACAAAAGAATCAAAAGACTTTGAGACTAAAAATAGGAATTTAATTAATGATTTTGACAAGTTTTTAATTAATTTTGAAGAAATTATACATGAAAAAGTACTAAATTTGGAACAACTAATTCTCAAGTCTTACATCAACATGACAATTAAAGCAGTTGCTAATCAATTTATTACAATAAGCTTTTTAAATGAAGAACTGAATATCAAAAAAAAAAATATTCAAGATGCGATACTTTTACTCATTAGCTCAGGAGAATTAAAAGGAAAATATGATGTTCGATTAGGAATTTATTATGAAGATCCCGAAGTTCTCAAAAACATTAATGAAGAAGAACTTGAAGTCATAAAGAAAATGAATTTTAGACTCTACATTTTTTTAACTCACCTGAGAAATTTTACCAGCCAATATGCATCCATTATTGCTTTTTTTGGGTCTATCTTAACAATTACTTATACATTATTTGCTTTTACAGGAAGCCTTCCAATCGCCTCTATCCCAATCATAATTACGACTTTATTTGTTTTCTTTTTTTGGTACAAGAAGAAGAAAGATACAAAAATTTGATAAAAACTTCTGTAATTCACAAAAATCTTTTCATTTCTTTCATTCTTCTCAATCGTCTTTCATGTTTCTTTCTATACAGGCGATCGATCTTGCTTTCAGTTAATAATCTAATATTGACTGGTTTTCTGCCAATAATTTGTCCTAAATCTTTTGAAAACGATTGAAATGTCCTAAACTCACTTATGATATTTTTTTTTTTTAAAATTGACTGGAATGATTGATTGAACTTTATTACAAGGTTTTTAATAATATCTTTAAGAATATCTTCACTAAAATTAGAATTACTAACTGCTATGATAAATAGTATTTTACCAGAAACTTCAAAAATGATTTTACGGGTTTTAAATTGTATGAATTCAATATCTTCGGAAAACGCTTCTTTTATAAAACTTCTAATTGCTGTTAAAAAACTTGAAATTAGTTGAGTGTCTTGGATTGACCATTTTTTATAATTTTCTTCAAATAAACATGAGCCTGATTCTATTTCTAATATCCAAAGCCCGTCAATCAAGAATTCATTCATAACCCGCATGTAAAACCATTATAATATTCCATTGAATACACTTTACTATATTATATATATATCATCGATAGATAAAGAATTTATCGTATTGTCTTACCTAAAGTTTATTTAATGGAATTATAACCATATTAAGAAAGCTTATTGCTTAAAACTTTTAATAAAACGAACCTTTGATTGTTCTCTTTTCAAATAACCTAAATTACAAGCTTGATTAAAGTGGAGAAAGAATTTTTTATCAACAATATCCTCTTCCATTGCTAATTTTTCAAGCTTCGAATATTCTAAAACATCATTATTAGAAAAAATTTCAACAAGATTGATGATAGTTTTTACGTTTTTATTAAGATATATTTTTTTTTTAGCATTTTTAGAAGCTTGGTTATTGCTATTTGATTTCATTATCTTATTTCTCATTTGATTTTGATTAAGATTTAATAAATCAGAACATAATGTCAATCCAAGGCTTTTAAGATTTTGATAATCCTCGCTTTTCCTGAAATTATCTAGCTCATTGAGTATCTCATCAATTTTTCGATTGGTTAAATGTGTTTTTTCTCTCAATTTTCTTGTCTTATAATCAGAAAGCTGATCATAGTTGGTATCAATTGTTTTAGGGAATTTTATTTTTTCTCGATAGAGTGAATCGCATAAAGTTAAAGCCTCTGGCTCTTGTAAGACTTCTTTCATTGTACATTCCTTCCGGAGGGCAACTTTATAAAATATTTCATCAACCGTGCCTTCCGTGATGAGAACATAGCACCTACCATCTGAAAATCTTCCTGTCCGCCCACGACGTTGAATTGTCCTGATTTCAGATGGTATAGGTTCGTAAAAGATAATTGAGTCCACATTAGGAATGTCTAGACCCTCTTCAGCTACACTCGTAGCAATTAACACATCAATTTCATTATTCCTAAATTTTTGGAGTATTTCAGATTGTTTAATTTGAGAAAAACCTAAATCATCCATTTTGGCAGATTGACCAATAAATTTTTCAAAAATTAATCGTCCTTTAAATTCTAAATTAAGGTGGTTCTTCAAAATTTCAGCCATTTCCCGATATTGGGTGAATATTATTATTTTTTTATTTTTATAGTGCTCATATTCTCCATGAATTATTGATTTTATTCTCTTTATTTTTGGATGAAAGATTCTTGAGGTATTTTTATTATTTATCATAAAATAGATTAATTTAAAGTGCTCAGTCTTAACGATTCTCTCAGCAGATCGAATATCATGCTCGGATTTGAGTTTAATTTTTTCTAAAAAAGATTTAAAAAGGACTAATTCTTGAGTTTCAAGCAATTCTTTTGCATGTAGAATTGAAATACAACTTGAACAATAAGAAAAAATAGTCTGGATGTTAAGATTTTTTTCTCTGATAATATCAATTATTTTTGGCTCTTGATAGGTAAAATTTTCTATAAGTTCTTCTTCCGTAACATCCAATCCAAAATCATTTTCAAATTTTAAGGAGAGAGTGATATCTCGTATAATATTGAGAAAGGTCAATTTTGAAAAATATTTTTGATTAGGACTTAGAATTTCTTTGATTATGAAAAAATTTAGCATTTTTTTAAATAAATCATTCCATATTTCTCTTATTTCAATAAATTTCACGTCTAAATCAACAGATTCGACAATTATGTCGATTTCATGAAAGTAATCCTTTACATCCTCATCCTCATGAGCCTTATAAATAATCTTTTCAATATACAGATTATTGCATATTTGCTGTATGTGATCGAGATCTTTACCTGGTGAAGCAGTCAATCCTAAAACCATTGGATCTGAGCACCCTCTTTCCATGTATTCATTAGAAATAAAATTGTAGGAATAATTTCCCTTAGTTCTAT
>CAZRIR010000170.1:0-3816 GCA_964600195.1 uncultured archaeon
AATATCACATGCAAGAAGCTTAAATTATCATAAAGTAATATGTGCATCGAATGGAAATCAAGGAGCATCGATCGCAGCTTACACATCTCTAGAAGGAATGGAAAGTATCAATATCATTCCGGAAGACATAGATATTGGAAAAAGGGCACAGATGATTGCTTATAATTCAAAAATAGTTATTGAAGGAAAAACTGTAGATGATGCAATTCAAGCTGCAAAACAAAAAAAATATGAAGATTATTATCAATGCACTCCAGAATATAATCCTCTTACAATAGAAGCCCAAAAGACTATTGCTTATGAAATAGTAGAACAAATTCCAAATCCAGAATGGATTATTGTTCCGATGGGAAGTGGAGGTTTATTAATAAGTCTTTGGAAAGGTTTTCAAGATCTTAAAGAAATAGGTATTATTGATAAGATCCCAAGAATGGTTGGTGTCCAATCTCAAGCATCATCTCCCATAGTCAATAAATATAATCAAATTAAGATTGAAACTCAAGATGATGTAGAGATAAAAAAGTCAACTGCTTTGGGAATTTTTGTAAAAAATCCCATGTATCTTGAAGTTGCAGTTAAAGCTATAAAACAATCCAATGGAATTGCTATAGCCATTCCCGAAAATTTGATAATATCTTCTTCAGAAGATCTTGCCCGAAATGAAGGAATCTTTGCTGAGCCTGCATCAACCTTAACAATTGCAGCTTTAAACGTTTTAATTCAGAAACAGCAAATTAGACCCGAAGAAAATATCACGTGTATCATAACTGGAAGTGGATTAAAGACGCCACATGTTTTAGAAGCATTGTCAACCCGAGCTAAAACAGCAGGAACGGGAGGAATTTTGAGTACTAAACTAAAAATCCTATCACAAATTTCATTATCAGATACAAAAGGAATTCATGGAAGTAAATTAAAAGAAATAATTGGATCAATTAGCCTTCCTGCAATTTATCAGCACTTAAAAGAATTAGAATCAAAAAGCTTGATCAATAGAAAAAAAGAGGGGAAAATCGTTTATTATTCCATTACTGAGAAGGGTAAAAAAGTCCTTGATGCACTAGATATACTCATTACGTTATTATGAAGTTTCAACCTGGAATACTTTATCAAATACTTGTGGAAATCCATCGATAATATTTTTTCTTGATGCTGCAATGATAAGAATCGAAATAATCGCTGCCACAATAAATTGAAACACATTTCCAGGGACTTCAATGAGAGCAGAGGGTATGCCAAAACCCAAAATAAAGGCTTCAAAAATAAAATATCCCAATGGAATGAGTAATCCACCTATAATGACTGCCAAGATGTCATGTATCGAAATACGAACGTTATTTTTTTTTGGATTTGAAAGATATCCAACTAAAAATCCCTCAATACCCTTAATAATTAAAGTTGCTGGGGCATAAATAATATATCCTGAAAGAATATCGGCTAACATTGATCCAATCCCACCAGAGATGGATCCAACTATTGGTCCAAAGATTAATGCTGTGAACATTACAAGAACGTCTCCTATGTTAATATATCCACCTGTTGCAGGCACGGGAATTTGAAGGATAAATGTCGTTATAAAGGTTAAAGCGATAAATATACCTATTAATGAGACTATAATTGCATTATTAGGTAGAAAATAGCCAAATAAAGTTTTATTTGAGCGTTCCATTAGTATTTCAGCCATTTTATTATGATATTTCTAGAGAGAATATTTATAAGTTTCAACTAATGTATAAGTTGAAACTTATATAAACTTTTGGTTGAAACAAATTGTTTCTTACAAATTTTTTTAATGATTTAAAATATAATTAAATACAAACTCGAATCTATTCATAAAATGGAAAAATTTGAAAATAGTGTTTTTTATCAAAAAGAAATTGAGTCTATCAAACCAGATAGAATAAAAAGTTTGGATTTCGCAAAAGGATTTGCAATATGTCTTATTATTTTAGCACATACTGCGGGAGTTTGGAAGAAAAGTTATTTAGATCCAATTTATGTTCCAGTTTATAGAATTTTAGATGTTTTTGGTCCTCCACTTTTCATATTTTTAAGTGGTGTATCAGTTGCTTTCACAATTAAGAGAAAATCAGGAAAAATTCCTGAAAAGGCAATAAAAAATACTATTTTTATTAGAGGTTTTTCTATTATTGCTTTAGGTATTGTCTATAATCTAATATCTATAGGGACTCTTGATGTTTTGGAAGATAATATTTATGTTCCCTTTCCTTTAAATCTATGGGGTTGGAATATCCTAATGTTCATTGGTTTCTCACAAATATTCACTTATTACATACTCAGGTTAACAAGAGGTACAAGATCCTTGATTGGCATAGCAATTATTATAGCAACTTATTGGATCAATCCAAATTTAACAAGGCCTTCTTTTTTGAGTAATCCAGTAATTTATGTTCTCAATTTTATCATTATTTCGCCAGCGCCTCACAACCCAATCATTCCTTATATAACGATTTGCTTTTTCTCATCTACATTTGGAGAAATCTTAATGGAAGTCGAATATTTAGAGACTGACAATGCAAAATTGGATGCATTCAGCATATTTATCAGAAACGGGTTATTTTTCCTCCTTGCGGGCATAACTCTTGGTCTTATTAATTTGACTGGAAACTATTTCATAGAACAAGGATATCAATTACCAATATTTTTGTATAGATCACAACCATCTAACATGTTATACTCTATAGGAGTTGCACTTTTATTTATTGGGGGTCTTTATTATTTAATTGATATAAAAGGTATAGAAAATAATATCACAAAGATGTTTATTTTCTATGGGAATGTCTCGCTCAGCATTTTTTTAATTCATCATATTTGGTTGCCATTATACATAACCACATTAGATATTTGGAATATATGGTTTTTTTATGTGGGTTATACAGCATTTTTAGGTTTTTTGATGTTTATATGGAACCACCAGTTTGATGGAAAATATTCATTAGAATGGATAATGGGTAAGACTAAAACTAAGCAATATAAGAATGAAAAAAACCTAAAATAAAAAAGAAAGAGAAAAATTGTTTTAAAAATTGGAATAGGTAATGAATTTTTGATCAGATCCAATTGAATAAATCTCGAATTTAGAACCCTTTTTCGTTTCACAAAAGAATTGAATCATCGGAAAGAGATATATTTGGCTCTGAATTTGCGCAGTTTTATCCTTATCATATTTATTATAGTCATTTTTTGCAGCATTAATAGTCTGGCTTATCTTCTTGTTATAATATCCTAAACTTGCTTCAGCTTTATTATTAAGTTCCTTGAAGTCAGAAAACTTTATCCCTTCTACTTGCTCAATTAGTTGATGTAGATCTCTTTCTATTTCTTTTTCGTATTTTGTTTGAGCGCTACTATGGAGCACGGGAAAGCCCGAAATCACAGTCTTGAATGGAACGGGAAGAATTTGATAATTATAGAGATTTTTATGGCCTTTACATTCCTTACATTGAGATCTCAAAGTACCTTCTCCATAACAATCTACACAGGGGTACTCAAAGACTTTTTTTTCCTTTTTTTGTTCTTCTCCAATGATCACTTGCCAATTTTCTGAAATTTTCCCAGTACCTTTACAAGTCTTGCACTTTCCCTCAGTATATCCTTTTCCTCGGCAATTCTTACATTGTACTCCTTTTATTGATTCTAACATGGGAACGGAATCATTTCCTTTCCAATTATCTTTATTTACACTTCCAGAGCCTTTAAACGAATAAAATGTGACTCTACTCAATCTGGGAGCAATCACCGTTTGTTCATCCTTATCTTTTGATGCTTCAATTGTTTTTTTAATAGAAAAGTAAA
>CAZRIR010000170.1:3916-5417 GCA_964600195.1 uncultured archaeon
GTTTGTTCATCCTTATCTTTTGATGCTTCAATTGTTTTTTTAATAGAAAAGTAAATTGCTGCTTCTTTCATAGTATCTTTTACTGTTTCAGCGGCAGAAATAGCATCTAAAGAGAAAACTGCACCCTTTGTTCCAAATTGTTTTTCTAACTTTTTTTTATCCTTTCGAGCTGCAGATTGTTTCCACTTTTCAAAAACATCATCTAAATTTGGAGTTTTAATTCTCACATCTGGCATGTATATTCACGTACTTTTTTTTAGTGTTATAGTTTCATCAGTTTGTAAGACTTATAAATTTTTATGATGCTAATCAACTTTTCATTAACACCATTCAGAAAAAGTTTAGTGTTATTTTGAATTGGTATCTAAAAAAATATCAAAACTAATATTTAGTACTCCAAAAAGGATATATTTTTATTACTTTAGTATTCATAAATAATTATAAACCATCAATACATTATATTATTAAATAAAAACGAAACAAAAAGTGATTAATTATTTCTGATGCAGACCGTCAAAGCGCCCAATATTTATTAGATTGGATAAAACAAGGTGGTGTGGCACAATGGATTGAACACTTCCTTGCCCAAGGAGATGAAGCCAAGCTTCGGCAAATAAAAGAAGTATATGATAAAATTAAGCAAACTTTTGGTTTCTAAGTAAGGACAAATTCGCAATTTTAATTTGGTCATTGTACTTTTTTTAAATTTTTATTTCTCTTTATTGATATAAAGATATTAAAGTAAGATTTCAAAAAATTGAATTGTTAAGTTTCTTTACAATATTTAATCCAAATTGAATTGATTCTCGTGATATCAAAAAACTATTTCATTCTGATTGATAGAAATCGTGAACATAAGAAGGAATTACTTTATAATGTCAGCATGTTTTATTTAAAGTCTTTTAATCAGATCAAAAAGAAGTTTTCATTTGTAAGTACTCCCTTTTTTGAAGGAGATGTTACCTTTGGATTAGATATAAAAGATAAAATGAGACCTTTTACATTCAATAAGATTCAAAAAGACAAGACCGTTGATCCCGTAGATCCACGACTTTTCAAAAGATTTTTACTTTCTGATAAAAATCAATTCTTGGCATTTTCTAATCAATCTAATCAAGCAGATCTTAATCCCATAATAGAAATGTTTAATAATTTTCAAATTGATAGACATAAATTATTAAAACTATCTTTATGTGATTTATGTTTAGATAAAAATAAGTTTACATTATTAGAGGGCAGAAAAACATCAATTTCTTATAAACATAAGAAAATTTGCTTGGATTGTGCATTAAGGATTGTATTAAGACACGTATCTTCTATTGGACTTATATCAAGAGAAAAAATCAGACAAAAATTAAAAAACTTTTTTATCCACATGTTATATAAATTTAAAGATGTGGAAAAAATTATAAAATCATTTAGAACGGATTTTAATCCATCAATAAATAGGGAAATAACACTTTATGATATTGAAAAAAATCCTCAAATAAGTAAGAAATAT
>CAZRIR010000171.1:0-4222 GCA_964600195.1 uncultured archaeon
TCTTTTCTTGTAAATCCAAATTTTTCAATCGTAAATAAAAAAATAAAAGATTTTTATGAGAAAGTAATTCAATTTTATTGAGAAAATTTTCATCATTCAAGTAGCTCTTGAGATTTACAGCCCCACGGGAATAAATGCTCAATAACTGTTGAAATTCTTTAGATTCAGGACCATAAATGTCATCTTTTATCCCTGAAAGTGTAAACTCTTTTATATTTAAATCTTTAATGTCTTGTGAAGAACCAAATAAAATTCTCTGAGCATGTATTTTAAAAAATTCAGATATTTTAGTATCGGTATCCCATCCATCAATAGATAAATTTCTATCAAAATGCAATATGTTATATACTTTTTTTATTCTGAATAGACAATATTCACTAAGATGATTATCTCTCCTCATTCGATTCAGATAGGTCTTATTTGGTGTTTCAAGTGGAAATAAATATTTAATAAATAGTATAGGAAAACCATCAATAGATGTTGTAGATTCAATCTTTTGAAAAGAATTAGAAAGGAGGAGTTTTACATCAATTTTATCAAATTTTAACGGTCTGATATAAAGAAAGTATTGAGAAAGACCAAATGCTGCAAAATCAGGCAAAAAGGATATCTTTTCTACGAGATTGGTGAAAAATAAAGAATTTTTAATGTTTTCGAGAGAATTAATCTTTAAAACATGGTGTTCTAAATTCAAATGAAATTTATAGAGCTTAGTCAGTTGCTCTATATCATACTTATCAACTTGTTCGGAAATCTTTTTTTTTAATGAATCTACTAGGTCCGAGAATACTGCTATTGGGATGGAAAATAAGTTTCTTAAGTAACATTGTTCTCTTTTAATGAATTTCTGTTCCTTAAAAGTCCTTTTTACAAATCTGAAAAGTTGGGGAAATAATGATGCTTTGTAATAACATTCATTATTTGTAAAATCATAATGTTCTGCAATTGAAAAAGGTCTTATAAGACCCGTAGTAAAAAGACGCCTGAAATAAATAAGATATTCCTTAAAACATGAAGAAATGATTTGATATAGCATCAATTTTTCTTTCTTATTGAGTGTGGGCAAATATAATTCGAGAGAAATATATTCATTAGTTTTTATCACCATATTACTTCTTGGAAAGTAATCTCTTATTTTACTAATTTTATTTAGCACTTCTTCTGAATATTTTATTAAAAGACTATAAAATGTCTTGCTCACAGAATTTGTTGTTACAAAAGTAGTGACCATACAAGGAAAAAGTAAAATTGGTTCTTTTGTAGTGAAATCTTCCAAAATTGATTCAAAAATTTCGGAATTTAAGGATGTCAATGATTTTTTCTTGAACTTTATCTTGTATTCCTCTTTTACATGTTCAATTAGTTTATCAGCGTTTCCTTTTCTTTTTATTAGATTCATGATCTCAATATTATCACTAATACCTAAAGCAAGGCATGAATCTAAAAAGTCTAAATAGAAGTAATAGCGTTCCCTCATGAGTTTGAAACTTTTATCATCAAATATTGAATGATGATGTATTGAATCTTTTAAAAGTAATTTTCTCAAATGCTCGTTATTAAGTATTTTTGTTGTATAAAAAGATTTTATTAACCGTTTGTCTTTAATGTATTCTATTAATTCACTTATACTCTTAATATTTAATTTTTGCTTTAATATTGTTCTAATGATTTGTCGGTATTGTATGAATTCATGCAAAAAATCTCTCACATTCAAATAATTTGAATTATTGCTCTCGTTAATTAATTTTAAAAATTCTTGGGAAAATTGTTGATTAGATTTTATTTTTTGCACTCCCATTTTAAAGATTCTAAATTGATTCTTAGAAGATATTTCTCTATTAGAAAAATCATCTCTAATGAGCCTTAATGTCTTAGAACGCCGTTCAAATGGTAATCCTGTATGAGAAAAATAACGGGATCGTTCCGCAATAATAAAATCAAGAAATGTTAATTCCCTTATCTTTTCTTTTTTTGAAAAATTATTCTCATTTTTGAGAAGAAAATCTTTACGATATACATTATCATTTGGGCTGGTAATTAACCCTATTTTATGATTTTTAGTCATGTAGTTTAAATTTAAGAAATTATCAGCAAAATCTCGTGTAAATAGTATATAATCTAACAAGTAGTTTTCTGTTTTTAATTTATTTAGAAAAATTTTCAAATCCTTGAGATATATTTTAGGTATCGTGAAAAAACCCTCAATGTCCATGGAAAATTCTATCATGGAATGTTTCAAATATTGAAAAAAAGGTAAATAATTCAAGAATCTCGTTATATTTGAAATTTCGACAATTGGATTAAAAAATAGAATACATTTAATAATTTTAAATCCTGCTACGTCCCAATCCACCATATAACTAGGTGCTAGAGAAGTAAATTGGGTTATCCACTTGACTTTTTCAGTAAATGTTGAAAGACTTAGTTCTGTTTTTATTAAACCTTCTTTCTTAAATTGTTGAAAAAAATTTTTATAATCTAAAAGTGCTCTATAACTTTTAACTTCAATGAAAATGTTAAACAAATCTCTTATCGTTTGTAAGACGTCAATATCTTCTAAGGAAGAAGTTCCTTCATACTGATAAGCTTCGAACCATCTTTCAAAAATATCATAATCTCTATCTCGAATCTCATTTACATTTCGTCTTATATATTCAAAAAAAAAAGCTTGAGGGCTGGTGGTTGATTGATTACTTTTCTTAATTAGAAACTTACCAATACGATCCATGTGGGCATCGAGCAATTTTTTGTCCAATATTTGGTTTCTAACAAAAATTTTCCACTTTTCAATAATTTTTAGATTAGATAACTCAACTTGAATAAATTGATCGATAAAAATATTAATAAATTTAAATTCTTTCAATTTTAAAGGTATAAATCTCAAGTAGATTTCTCTCAATAAGAAGATTGGAAAAAATTCTGGATATTCACCAGTAATTTCTAAAATTAAGATATTATTATTATTTTTTCTGTTAATTCCTAACTTAAAGAATTCGGATTGTTTTTGATTACTATCTTGATCAATAATCTTTTTGTAAATATTTAAATTATTATCTAAAGGTATAGAATTTATAATTGAACTTATTCTTATAGTATTTTCTTCGAATATTTGCTGAATTTCTTCTATTTCATCAGTAGGTTTTAACCCTTCCAATGAATTTATTATAGAATCATCTTTCATAGTATCTTTATGATTTTTTATTATCTTTGTATTATTCTTATTAATTGTCAGTATTTGCTTTTTTTTTGTGTTAATTTATTCCAAATTTTAATAGATTCTCTAAATTTCTAAAGAATCTATCTCATCTATTATCTTCTAATGAATCATTTTTGATATTATTGATTTTTCCAATGAATAAATTTATTTGAAAGATAACAAGTAATCCAAGTAACATTCCAATTAATCTGGTAAAAGTAATTATTGTGAATAATATAAGTTATTTAAATTTTACAAGCATTAGTCAAAGTTTAGATTTTCCAAACAACTTCTTTCAATGAAAAGTTAGAATGAACATTAGATAAAATAAAGCGGGATTATTGCAATTATCTGAAGAATTCCTGTAATCAAAATAATCCATTCTCCGGAAATAAATATAGAAATACTAAGACCCAAGGGTGTAAAGATAACATTTGCTAAAATAGCAAATGCGGCCATGATTTGAAAGATTAATACCTTTTTCTCGGCAATATCTATTATCATTGTTGTAAATGCAATCAAGAAAAAACCTGAGATTAACTGAACGATTATCATGAGCGTGAAAAAGATATATATTTCTGTAAATGGGGCAACGCACACTAAAATACCGGCGAAAAATGAAGTTATTATGAGTACCTGTTTTTTATCAAAACGAATTGTATATTTTTGTGCTATAAGCAAGCTAATGACTTGAATTATAATGAAAATTACCATGAAAAGAGCAAATATTGAATCTGAACCTAATTTGTTTACCGCCCAAGGTTCAAGGACCCAATCATATAAATATGTACCATATGATAAAAATATAAACAAACTCATCAGTATAACATTCTTTAGATTTATCGATATTTGGTTCAATGGAAGTTTTTCAATTTTTTCTTTAATCGTTCCATTTTGTTTCAATAACAAAATTGATGGAATCAAAAAAATGAGCGTGATCATTCCTGTAATGAAAAAAACATTCCAAGATGAAATAGAAGTCCTATCATCCATTAAAAAAAAATAGTAGATATTTGGAATGATCGC
>CAZRIR010000171.1:4322-5387 GCA_964600195.1 uncultured archaeon
CTGGATTTATCAAAATAAATAGCAAGAAGTGGTTTAGCAAACATGAATGAATAAGATACAAAAAGAACTAACCCTAATTTCGTAATATTAACTGCTGATGCAAATGCAAAATATATTGGGAGGTATGCATTAATATACACGTACATTAATTTAGTAATGAGATAAATGCTAAAGTACAATAAATACTTCTTTTTTTGAGCTTTCATTATTCTTAAATTTTTTTTTATTATAATATTACAGTGAAATTCACAATGTTTTTGCATTTCTTATATTCCATTATATTTAAAGAAAAAGGTGAAATGGACTTCATCCTAAACATTAATCGTCTCATAAAAGAAAATTTTTAATATTTATAAAAAAGTATACTTTTTATATTCATTTTTCTGACTTATAGTTAAATTAATCTCTAAAATTGACTTTTATATAGTCAATATGAATAAGTTATTAAATATTTATTTGATCAAGCATCAAATTTACCCTTCATTATTCCCTAAAACTGATAAAATCTTTTATTTTATTCAATACTCATGTGCAAGTTTTATTAAATACTTTTAAATAAAAACAATATATTACATACAAGATTGTAAAAAATTTGACTAAATTTAGTAAATTTTTATTGGGAAAGATAATCAGGTAAAAAATACCTATTTGATTCTTCTATACTTATTTCTTACTTTCCCATATTATTATACATCTTAATTCACTAAATATTAAAAATCATTAAATTAACAGCAATTTTTTCTTTAAATATTCCCAAAAGATATGATGTATATTATCATTGAGGAAGAAAAATAGAAATGACTGTTATCCCAGAAGATATTAAAAATACTGGCAGATTTAAACAAACACTAAAAAATATTCATAAATGTCCAATTTGTAAAAAAAAAATTGAAATTGGTATTGAATTTGCCATGATTAGGAAGCTAATTAACAAGGAAAAAGGAATCTATTCACATCTCATTTTACATGGAAAACCACTCCATGCTATAATATGCTATATCGATTCTCACATGTCAGTAAGAGGACTTATGCCCATTGAAAGTATTGAAATCTTGAGAGATTCTG
>CAZRIR010000172.1:0-3419 GCA_964600195.1 uncultured archaeon
AATAATACATACTGTGGTTAAAAAAAGAAACCTCTCAGATATAAGGAAAAAAATAACAAGCAACACGGCGGTAGTCTTAACCGTTCAGGAATTAATTAATCGATTAAAAGACGGTGAGAAGGTTAAATTTGAAGATGTGGATGTTATCACGACTGCTACTAAAGGTTTAATGAGCGGAATTGCGGGAATATTCTCTTTTCGGTTGACACCTCCTAAAACCTTGAGAAAATTTGTAGAAATTACCTTAAACGGAATAAATGCATATCCTGGTCCTTGTCCAAATGAATTTTTAGGTATTATAGATTTAATTATATATGGTACAGGACATAGCACAACAATGGATAATTATTCTGGAGGCATGCTTTTTAGAGAACTAGTCGAAGGAAAGTCCGTGGACATTGTGGCAAAATCCGTTGAAGGTAAAATAATCCGATTAGAATTAACATTGGAAGAAATGCAATTTGCACGTTTAATGGGTACAAGACAAGCTATAAAAAATTACAATGCAATGATCAATCCTACGACAGATAGTGTTAACACTATATTTTCAGTGATGCCTTTTGAACCAAATAATTGTCA
Organism: uncultured archaeon; assembly: GCA_964600195.1. GTDB lineage: Archaea > Asgardarchaeota > Lokiarchaeia > Sigyniarchaeales > SOKP01 > FT1-020. The sequence continues at coordinate 580 of CAZRIR010000172.1, forward strand.
AATTACCTTCTCAGGTTGTGGTGCATTAAATCCCTTCCAAAACGATCCTAACTTTGAGACTTTTGGAATTGGCATGCCCGTTCTTGTTAATGGAAATATCGGTCATCTAATTGGTCCTGGGACGCGCAATTATGTGTTAAAACCCAACATGATGACAATAGCAGATTTTCAGGGAATGAAACCTGAATATATGGGCTCATTCAAAACCTCATACGGACCAGAACCAATATGTTCAATAGCCGTACCAATTCCAATCCTAAATGAAAATATCTTTAAAAATATAATTAAATCAGATTTTGAAGTTCCATTGACGATATTAAACTTAGTAGGTCGTGAAAAACTTGGTGAAATTACTTATGGTGATGTATGGGATGATAATTTTCTCGTACGGTTTAATCCTAAAAAATGTAGTGAATGCAATGAATGTAAAATTGAGATTTCATGTCCCACCTCTTGTTTCACACTTGAAAAAGGAATAGATCGAAATAAATGTTTTAATTGTGGAATGTGTGTAGTTGAATGTCCTGAAAATGCCTTTGAATGTGATTTAAAGTCTATTAACTTTAACGATAAAGAAGTACCAATAATTCTAAGACAATCAGATAGATTTGGTGCCATTAAATTAGCAAATGAATTAAAATCAAGGATTTTAAACGGAAAATTTATCCTCGAGAAACCTACGGGTAAATTAGAATTTGCTAAAAATGTCAAATGAGCAAGTGAAAAAAGATAAGCAGGCTATATTTCAACCATCAATCCTATTTCCCTCGGCCTTTATTTGCCCTAATACTTGGTCGAGTTTTCTCTGAACCCCATCCTTTTTTATGCAACCCTCTTGCACGTTTTCCTGTTGAAGTTAACCCTCGGGTTACTCTTTTATTATGATGTGCTTCGCAAATCCAATTTATCTTTGGATCGGACTTGATAACAGGATGAGAAGGATCCACTAGTATTACTTCATAATACCAATTTTTACCATCGGCATAAATTTTATAACTATTTAAAACTTGCATGTTTGGATATTTTCTTTGAGCACGCTCCTCTGCAATCCATTGTAAATTTTTTCCTGTAGTATATTTTGAAACACCCATAGCTCTAGGCTTTCTTCCTTTTTTTGGTCTAACTTTATGGGCCCCTCCTTTTCTAATTCTAGCTCTTACGATGATATAGCCCTGTTTTGCTTTGTATCCCAAGGTTCTTGCTCGATGAAGTTTTGTTGGTTTTTCAACGCGTTCAATAGAGTGTTCTTTTCGATATTCGATACCACGATACCAATGTGGTGTTTGATATCCTTTTTCATGTTTTTCGAAGGTCTCCTTTACATATTTATATCCAGACTTCATGATAATTTCCACTTTTCAGATGATATTTTGATATATTTTTCATAATTTTATAATTTTACTGTTTTTAATGATATTTTTATAATAGTAATCTGAATTATTTTTAATACATTAAATTATGAGAATCAAATCATTCCTTTGAATTAAAAATGATAAAAATTTAAATTATTTTACTGATTTTTCAAAAATTTGCATATCTTTTCAGCTATAGTAATTGCTGCCGAAGATTGAGTTTCTTTTGTGGAACTACCTATATGGGATGTAAGGATCAGGTTATCATCAATGCTATACAGTTCTTTATTATTTAAAGGTTCGTCTTGAAAAACATCTAAAGCAGCACCTGAAATTTTTTTTTCCTTTAAAGCATTGATAAGGGCATTTTCATTTATTAACTGTCCTCTAGCAGTATTGATAATAACAGTATTCTCATTCATTAACTTGATTGTATCCTCATTTATCATGTTCTCCGTATGCTTATTGGCAGGCACGTGCAAAGTTATAAATTGGTTATTTTTTATTAATTCATCTACGGAAGGATAAATTGTATAACCAAGATCTCTTGCCATCTCTTTCAATTCGGGGATTATATCAAAGATACCCACTTCCATGTCAAAGGCAGCACATCTTTTTGCAACAGCTTGACCAATATTCCCAAATCCAATGATTCCTACTTTTTTACCCTTTAGTGTAAAGCCCATATATTCATTTTTATTCCATTTTCCCTGATGCATTGTCTTATCTGCCTTTGTAATATACCGGGCATGACATAACATTAGACCAATAGCTAATTCTGCAACTGAAACAGATGGGGCTTCAGGAGTGTTTAAAACCTTTATATTTAAAGATTCGGCCTTTTTTAAATCAATATTATCCAGACCGACACCCGCTCTTCCAATAACTTTCAAATTTTTAGCATTTTCTAAAATGTTTGCTGTTAATTTTGTACGAGAACGAATCACGATAGCTTCGTATTCATTAATTTTTTTAGCTAAATCCTCTGGAGTGATAGTAAAGTTTTTGTCAACTTTAAATCCATTGTCTTGGAATATTTTAATACCCTCTTCTTCAAGCTTATCTGAAATAAGCACTTTCATCTAATATATCAACCATTAATTTTATAATTGCAAGTTTTTATAATAATCTTAAATATAAAAGATTTATTTGTAGAAGGAAGTTAAAATCTTGAAAAAAAAAAAAGATAAAGATGATATTCCCTCCTCTGATCAGGTTAAAATAGATTTTAAAGACGGTTTAAAAGTTCAATATAATAAAGAGGATCTAAGGAAATTATATCCCCATTTAATGGAAGAAATTGATAATGAAGAATTTCCTGATGAAGATGATGCAATTTCTATGGAAGAAAGAAAAGAACTCAAATCAATCAAACAAAATGTCCAAAAACAACCGGATGAATTGATAAATCCCGGACCAACGGATTTTATTAGAAGATGTAAGGATGAAAAAGAAGCTGTTGAGATTCTCGATTATTTATTATCTAGA
>CAZRIR010000172.1:3519-5331 GCA_964600195.1 uncultured archaeon
ATTCAAGTCAAATAAGACAGGAATTCGACCTTTAATACACGCGATAGGGAGACCGGAAAATAATTTTATTGTTTCAATGTCTTTTGCCCCTTTATCAATTGCGAATAAGATTTCAATTCCCATATTACCTAATAAATAGTTTAAATCATCAAAAGAGTCTTCTTCACTTGACATATTTTCATAAAATTTCGAAATTGTTTGAAAATCTAAAATTCGTTCTTAAAACCTAATTTTTTTTTCTTTTTTTCATTCTGTTAGAATCTTCTATTTTTTATTAGATTTATTCTCTTTTAATGGCTGCTTTTTAGGATTAGAAGATAATTCTTCTAGAAATACTTGAACTTTTGTTTCTTTCTGCGCAAGATCCCCCTTTTCTCCCAAATCTTTAAAAATCTCCGCCATCTCTTCCCTTTGTTGCTGTTTATCTATTTTTTCTAATTCAAAAATATTAGGTGTATATTTATTCGCAATAACTGGTGCTGATTCTTTACCCTTTAATAATTTTCTTAAATATTCGGGAAAATCAGTTGAAATCTGGAAATTAGTTTTCAAAACGATACAAGTTTCTCCATTTAATTGAATTTCATCAATAAAATTATAATTTTTTAAATATTCAATTGTTTTCATGAGTGAATCTAAATTTCTCTTAGGGATAATTTCACCTAATTTACTCTTAGGGATCCATCCATTTCTTAATTTTGATAAAATATTATACTTTTTGGGATCTGAAATTACTTGAAATATAAGATATGAATCATTATTTAATTCAATTTTATCTTTTTTTTCGTGTTCGTTAAAAAATTCTAAGATCCTTGGTAATAACAAATCATTTAATTTATTCTCATCGTCCCAATTTTCAATTACACTAACGGGAGGTATGCGTTCAGCTGTAACTTCTCGCAATAATAAAATATAAGTAGTCCATCCAATTTTATTTTTAAAAATAAATTGTTTTTCAACTAGTATATCAATCATTTCATTAAAATTTTTGTGGATAAAGGATTCATGAAACCATTCTGAAAGCCCATCTAGTGTAATGGGCCCTTTTGATAATTCTTTTAAAGTTAAAAAAATATGATTTTCACTTAATAATGATGCAATAATTTCTTCTTCACTTTTCTCACGAGTATCTTCCTGAACCGTCCTATATAAATCTTTTATCAGGACCTTCATGACCTTATCTTTTTGAATTATTTGGTCGCTATGATCTTCATAATTATTAAGATCATTGATATAATAGGCGGCATAGATTTCCTCATTTGCTTGTAGCATTCGAGCAAAATCCTCTAGTATATGACTTACATTTTGCTCAGTTTCAACACTGATTTGTTGATCAAAAATTACTGATGCCATCAACATTTCTTTATTTCCCCGAGCCCAATCTGAGGGGACTTCGAAATAATAATTCATTGAATAAAGACTTTCAAAGGAGTGGGTGAAAAAACCCTCGTTGAATGTTTGATCCATTATATTGGCAATTCTTACGGATAATTCATCATCTAAAATTGATTCTGGATATGCATATGCATTTATTGGGCCTATCTTTCTATGAAAATATGATAACGCGACAATCAATTTCAAATGATACGTCTCCTTTCTTACGGAATTCAAATAGAATGTAGTAGTTTAAGTATTCTATCCTACCTTAAGTTAATGTTAAAAATTATATATTCTTCTAATTAAATAAATTTATCTTATATGAGTTTTATTTGAGATAATGTGTCCAATAAATTTAGTTGGATTTGACCTAGATGATTGTCTTTTTGATTCAACGGGATTATCTGAGAGAGCAAGAATTAAAGGAATTGAAGC
>CAZRIR010000173.1:0-5326 GCA_964600195.1 uncultured archaeon
CCAATTATGACGTTCTCGGGAATTCCAAGCAATTTTTCTTCTTCCCCGTAAAGTCCAGCATCGAGTAATTGATTGACTGTAACTTCAAAAGCGGCTCTGGCAAATACACTCGATTTTGAACCTGAAATTCCATGTCGTCCTATAGATTGAATAGTGCCAGAGTGACACATCAAATCCGCTAATATCAGCAAGTGCCTCAAGTCGACATCGAGTCCCTGTTGTTCAAGAACTTTTTGAGCTTCGACAATAATCATGGTCCGAGCAGCTTCAATTCCGTATAATTTCTCAATTTCATGAATATGATTCGAGACAGAACGTGTAGAGTCGACTCCTTCAATTTGGATAACACCTTGCATGTTAGTTCCTTCCGTTTTAATGACCCATTCCTTTCCATTTTCCGAGGGCGTTAATAAACCTCTCTTGACTCCCCGAATTCCCTTCACTACTTTTTTAAGTATTTTTTCTCTTAATTTTTGCAGACTTTGAAGATCTTCAATACCAGGATCAATAATTATTGCATTCCCTTCTCTTTTTATCGTGCCTTTCTTCTTATATCTCTTTAAAATTTCGGGGATCTCATCAATATCTATTCCTTTTCTTTCGCAAATTTCAGGGATTAAATTTATTATGATATTCCAATTGACAAAATCCAAATCAACATCATGAGTGATCTGCTCTATCCTGATTTGCTCAATCCGGTTGTGAACTTTGATTGCTTCTTCTTCTTTTTCTTTATAACCTTTTTCTAAATAAATTTCCATCATTGGGGTGCTTGGAAACCGCCGTGCATCCACGATTTCAATCAAACGCGGAAGCCCTTGGGTGACGGAAAATTCTTCCACTCCTGCGTAGTGAAATGTCCTGAGTGTATTGTGAGTTAATAATCCTTCAAAAGTAGAGAAGTTTTCATAGGTTTCGACAGAAAAATCATATACAAATTCAGTTGGAGATGTTAAAAATTCAAGAGAAACAATTTGATCCCATAAAATATTGGATCTATAAGCTTGTTTTAAACAATCCATTTCGGATTCAATATTTACATGATTTTTTTCGGCTATTTCCATAAAAAGATTCATATATCGCTTTAATGTTTGTCGACCTATTTGCTGTTTTTTCGTGCACTTTCTAATATTAGCAGCTAAAGGAGAGTGAGCATCAATTCTTAATTTCATTCGGATGTTATTGAGTAAATCTCCGAATCCCGGTATCATATCAATTATATCATAAGATGTAGACTTATTTCTTTCTTGTTCAACCATTTTGTTGAGAATGATTCGTTTATTTTCAATAATAGAACCAATTTTTTCTTTAAAAAGAGGGGCATATTTTCCAGAAATTCGAAGATTGTATTGGTCCTGTTCCTTGTATTTTGATGCAATAATTCCAAATTTTGAAAGAAGTAAACAAACTCCGTCGCATAGATTCTTTGATTTACTTCCTGCTCGAATTTGCATTCTTTCAAGCGAAAAATTACCATCACCATCAAAATAAGCTTGTAATAATCCTGAGATAAATTCTTCTGGTGTATTTAATGCCCAGTCTGGAATGAATTTATTTTCTGCTCTTTTTCCACATAAACGCTCAAGTAATTTTGCTAATAAGGTTGATGAGAGATTTATTGTCGTGCTTGGACCATATTCACCTTCTTCTTTCTTAATTTGCCATGAAATAGATAGTTTATCTGCAAAATTACGTATTCTTTCTTGATAATTAGAATCAATGTTCGTAATTGAGATAAAAGAACTTGCATTAGAGCCCTCAGCAATATATGCCCCTATAAACCACCCGAAAGAGTAATCCAGATTTAAAGCATCTGGAATTTTAATATTTGTATTTGAGAATGCTGTTGGATAGACATATCCCTCAACAAGGACATCTGCCATTCCCTTTTTTAATGCAATTCTCAAACCATCTTCTTTCACTGGAACAGTATATGTAACATTATATTCTTCTTTCCAATTTCTTCCCAAGCGATTCCATGATTCTTGAGCTTTTTTAAGTTCAGATCCGTACCATATTTCATCTTTAGGAATGAATTTCTCTATATTCAATGTTTTTAATGAGTTAAATGAAGGTAATTTTTTAATGAGAGGGATTCTTTGTCCAATTTTTAATGATTTTCCTTTAATTGGAACGATTTTATTTTCTTCTCTTATTAGAAATGAATGTGAAGGTGTCGCAGTTATATTACGACCTGAACGAGTTTTTATTCTAATTAATTCACCATTTGGTGAATGTCGGCTTACTTGCCGTAATTTCCCCCAGTGCATTTTTTCATCTTGCCCTACACAAGGAACAAATAAATTAGAATTTTCCAAGTTTAGGACTTCGCTATTTTCTATTTGTTCAGTAGAATCTGAATTCGAGATAAGATCATCTACAAATTCATCAATTCTCATAACATGAGTCATATTATAATGCATGATGATTACTTTTTCTGAACCCGCGATGCTCATCTGTGTTCCTGGTTCTCCTATAGATTGAGCAGCAATAGTCCCGCATGGTTCGCCTGGTTCTTCTATTGCATTATTAAAATTAATATAAACTTTATTGAGAAAGTATTCTAATTGTTCTTCTTCCAAATCTTCATCTTTTAATTTTTCTCTAATGCTGGTGATCAAATCATCTGGAATGCCATCTTCTTTTAATTCCTCTAATTCTTCTTCCAACCTTTTAGGGGTAATTTTTACCATTTTTCAAATCCTCAAATTTTGATTTAATAATTTTTATTGTTCTTCTTTCCAATCTAGATATGCTTTCGTGGGTTTTCCTCGCCAAATTGCATTCTTTCCCGTCTCTTTTTCGAATTGTTCCTGCAGTGCTCCCTCATCTGAACCAGATTTCACAACTTCTTTATCTTTTGAAACTTCTTCCTTTTTCGGTTCTTTTTCCGATTTTTTAGTTGTTTTTTTCTCTGAAGTCTTTGGTTTATTGGAACCTTCCTTTTTTATTTCATCTCGGATGTTAGAAACATCTAAAGCCTTGGCTTTAAGGAGGAGGACGTCAAGATTTACTGCACGACCATGGTCGGTGTGCATTACATCAATACCATCATCTCCAAACTTGAATTGAATGATATTTTTATCTGAATTACGGACAGTCCCATCGTTCTCAATTACCATGTCCTGTAATGCATTGACAAGCCTCCTTTGCATGTATCCGCTCGTTGAAGTTCTAACGGCAGTATCAACTAAACCTTCACGACCACCCATCGCATGGAAGAAAAATTCTACTGGCTTTAAACCGTTTCTGTAAGAGGACTCAACAAAGCCTCTAGCTTTAGGAGTGAGGTCATTGACTTTAAAATGAGGAAGTGTTCTAAGACTATATCCTCTATTTATTCTTTCACCTCTAATAGCTTGTTGTCCAACTACAGCAGACATTTGACCGAGATTCAGAATATTTCCCCTTGCTCCCGACTTAGTCATGATGACAGAATGAGCCTCATCACCAATAAAAAAGGCAGCAGTTTCTTCCGCTTCTTTTCTTGCTTCAGCTAAAAGTTGCCTTAATCGTAACTCAAGAGTCTCGCGCATGGATCTTCCTGGTGCTCTCTTTAAAACACTTGTATCGTTTTCATAAAATGCCGTTATAAATTTTCCTGATTCAACATTTGCTTTATGTAAGATATTTTTAATAGATTCATACGCTTCACCTTTAACATATACCTCATCCAAGCCCATTGTAATGCCATTCTGACGGATCACGTAAAGAAGCATCTTGGTTGCATTATCTAAAAATTCCCTTCCTCGAGCATTTCCATGATCTTTAATGATTCTTTGCAAGATGCTATTTGATTGCATTGCACCAAAAGAATTCTCATCTATAGTTCCGGTGATCAGATGCCCGTTCACGATATTTACATATGCATCAGATTCGCAATCTAAAGTCTTGCATTCCTGACCTTCCTTCAAGTAGCATTTCTTACAGAATTTCGACCTTACTCTTATATTCAAATCATCAGGGAATAAAGTGCTGAAGATTTGTTTTCCCGAATATAATGGTTCGGTATCATTCCTTACAGGTGTTATACTCTCTAACTTGAAATCGGGGTTGGTTTCAAAAACGCCACCCATGTATAATAACTTTAATGCATCTTTTTTTGTATATAGAGAATTCTTACTCGTGAATTGAAAAACACTAGAAATGAAATCTTGAATTCCACCCAAAATTGGCCCTCCAAATCGAGGGGATAAAATATGCTCTTGAACTTTTAACAATAACTCCGCCTCAGTTCGTGCTTCTTCACTTTGAGGGACATGTAAGTTCATCTCATCCCCATCAAAATCAGCATTATAGGGAGGACAAACCGTTAAATTTAATCGGAATGTTCTTCCATCCATTATTTTTACCTCATGGGCCATGATAGACATTCTATGAAGTGATGGCTGTCTATTGAATAATACTAAATCCCCATTACTTAAATGTCGCTCCACTGTAAATCCCGGACTGATCATGTCCGCAATTAATTTCCGATTTTTAACATAGCGCAAGTCAATTCTTCTCCTATCATTTCGTATGATATAATTGGCACCAGGATGAATGTTTGGTCCATTAATGACTAGTTGTTTCATTTCTTCTATGTTCCAATCATTAACATTCGTAGGAATTGTTAAAATCTTAGCAATTTCGATTGGAACGCCAACTTCATTTATGGAAATATAAGGATTAGGAGATATTACACTACGAGCTGAAAAATCAACCCTTTTACCACTCAAGTTACTCCTAAATCTTCCTTCCTTACCTTTTAATCTTTGAGTTAAGGTTCTTAAAGCTCTCCCAGAACGATGCCTGGCGGGAGGTATGCCAGATACTTGATTGTCAAAATAAGTAGTAATATGATATTGTAATAATTCCCATAAATCTTCTACAATCAGATGAGGTGCCCCCGCATCAATATTTTCCCTTAATCTTTGATTGATACGTATGACATCTACTAATTTGTGGGTTAAATCATCTTCAGATCGTATGCCACTATCTAACGTGATTGAAGGACGAGCACACACGGGAGGGATTGGTAATACCGTGAAAACAACCCATTCTAACCTAGCATTTTCAGGTTGTATGTTAAGAAATCTCAAATCAGAATCTGTCATTTTCTTCAATCGTTCAATGATTTCTATTGGCGTGATCCTTCTTGAACCTCTTCCCTCTTCTTCTTCATAAAAGGTGGTTGGTTTTTCAATTACAATCTTTTTCTTTGTGGCACCACAATATGGACAAGTTTTATTTTTCCGGGCTTTCTTGAAAATGAGTTTTGTAGCATCTTCATCAGTTTCAAAACTAACAATTTTTTGCTTTTTTTGCTCTTCCCGGTATTGTTCTT
>CAZRIR010000174.1:0-3389 GCA_964600195.1 uncultured archaeon
AGAAAAAACAAGAAGTCACCATCGGTGGAAGTGTTACATTTGGCTCCCTTAGTTTAAAAAAATATGTGGATAACATAAATATTCGGATTATCTCTAACTGCGGTAATAAAAATTTTGATCCTTTCTTATTAGAACCTTTAAAAAAATACAAGATAAATCTTGAAGGAATAAAATGGTTTAATTCCCAAAATACTGCATTTTTTATTGAATATTTCGATCATTCTCGTAAATTAATTTTAAAATCAAGAAGCCCTGATTTAAATTTTTCAGATATTCCTAAAAGTTATTTAAATAACCCTCCAGACGCAATTATCATTGCTCCTTTATGTAATGAAATATCTTATGATTATATTAAAGCGATTCTCAAAAAATTTCCAGATTCAATTATTGGAATTGACGTGCAAGGATTTATCAGGAATATAAATAAAGATGGAACGGTAAATCATACCGCAGAAAAGAAAGATATCAATAATCTCTACAATATAATCAATCTTGTAGGTGAACGATTGGTATTAAAAGGTTCAGAAGATGAAATGAAGCTTTTAGCCGGAGATGGTGAAGATTTAAATAAAATAATGACCGAATTTGATAATTATAGTTTAAAAGGATTATATGCTATGACTTTAGGGGTGGCAGGCTCAATGTTAATAAAATCTGGAAAAAAATTACTAAAGATTCCTGCATTCAAACCAAAATTGGTAAAAGATGAAACTGGTGCGGGGGATGTCTATTTAGCGATTTTTATCTATGAGTATCTTAACTCTGATAAATCTTGGAACTCAATAAAAGAATGTGCATTGCTTGCTTCTTGTGCAGCTTCATACCTGGTTGAAGATATTGGACCCAAGGGGATAAAAAGTAAAAAGATGGTATTAAAAAGACTTGAAAAGAAAAATTACATTTAAAAGGTGTTCTCTATACATATAAATATCCATTTAGCACTTGGTTTGATTATAGCATCAATTTACCATGCTTTTTTTAAGGTAGATTTATTTCAATTTACATTAATCGTATCTTGTGCATTAATAGCAGATCTTGATATTATTTTTATCAAATATACAAAAGTAGAAAACCATAGGATGCTCATATCCCATTCAATTTTTCCATGTATCTTATTTTTCATAATAGGTTTTTTTTCTAGTTCAACCTTAATTCTAACCTGTGGATTGGCATATCTTTCCCATATTCTTCTTGATACTATTGATTGGGGAACAAATTTATTTTATTTTCAAAAAAAGCCTATTGGTTTTATGTTCTTGATCTCAAAAGAAGAAATTGAAAACTTAAATGATTATCTGAGTAATTATAAAGTAGCTAGATCATATTTTGATTTTAAATACTATGATAGTAAGTTTATGCAGTCACTTGAAATTCTTCTTTTTATAGCAATGCTTTTTTTCATGATATTTTTTGCAGTGGAGTTTATTTTAATGATAGTCGTATATTTTATCGGACTTGGAATTCATATATTTACCCATTATCATCTAAAAGAAGTAGAACGAACTTAATCTCCTATCCCTTCTTCATTAATAATAAATACAGCCTCTTCTTCAGGTAAATTTGGAGCATCCACAATTTTCGCAACTCTTTGCTCTCCCTTTCCTTTTCTCAAATAGATTCTAATTGTTGCTCCATGTGCTATGATATTTCCTCCCGTGTGAGTTATTGGATTGCCATAAAACACATCTGGTTTTGCAGATACTTGATTTGTAAATATGATCGCTAATTCATCATAAATTTCTGTGAGACGTAATAAATCGTGAATGTGATTATTTAATACTTGTTGCCGTGTAGCTAATGTACCTCTTCCGATATATTCACTACGAAAATGCGTTATGATTGAATCGATTACGACCAATTTAATATTTTTTTCATCGATAATTTTCGGAGCTTCCTTAATGAGTAAAACTTGATGATTGCTGTTATATGCTCTCCCTATTGTGATATTTTTCAAGACTTCATTGAAATCCATATCTTTTCCTTCGGCCATTTGGATGATTCGTTCTGGTCGAAAAGTTCCTTCGGAATCAATATATAATGCATTCCCCTCAAGACCACCTTCTTCATATGTTAATTGAACATTTACACAGAGTTGATGTGCTAATTGAGTCTTCCCTGTACGGTATTCTCCAAAGAGTTCGGTCAATGCTCCAGGCTCGATCCCTCCTGAGAGAACCCCATCAAGATTGATACTTCCCGTATGAATCCTATTCAACTTTTTTCTTTTTTCCCATATCACCTCAGCAGATTTAAATCCCAATTTTTCCATTTCTTGAGCTGTTTTAATTATCTTTTCAGCAGTTTTTTCTCCTATACCTGCATCTATGATTGTTGATATCGGAGACATGGCAAGCGCCTTAATTGAGAGAATTCCCTCATCTTTCAGTTTTTTTAAAGTAACATCTCCTATTCCGGGAAGATCTTTTAAATCAAATGATGGTTCTTGTTCTATATCATCGTTTTTAGCGGCTGAAGTAGTTTTTTTTGCCATGATTATACCTCTACATAATTTTTGAATTACTATTGATAGGTATCAACGAAAGTATATAATATTAGTTAAAATAATAGAAAAAAAATATGAATTTTATGGACTAGACTAAGTTTTCTTTGTAATGATTAATAGCATAATGAAGAGAAGCACACTCATTAGAAATGCCATGACAAACATCACTGGACCCGGAAGCCAAACAAATGACAAATAAAGAAAAGGTAAATAAAAGATGGCAGATATTAAGACGATCACGGGTAAAGAAATTTCTTCATCCTTGATATCTAAGATCATTGGAACTATTGCTAACAAGATCATGAGTGTTGCAAGTATTTGAAAAGCCACTCTTAACCCAGCAATAGTTTCTAAATGGACGTCAGGTATGTAGAAGTACCATATTGGTACTGTATCATTTTTAAGTTTAAGATCCAGAACGGTATTTGGAAGTATTGCGGTGATAATCAGTTGAACAAAGAGTCCAAATAATAAAAATAAAATAATATCATCAAATTCTTTTGTTTTTCGATACACGAACATTAAATCACGAAATAAACATATATCTATAAGGATAAACCAAATCAGAAATACTGTCAGTGAATTTATGTTATAAAAGATGCTCCCACTAATAGAGGTTAGATACCACAGAAAATTGATTGGAAGTAGCACTACCAGATACGCCAGATAAGAATATTTTTCATTTCTTTTGAAGAGATCAAAAAACAGGAATACACCAAAGATCACAAAAAATGCAACAAGCAATACAACATATGTTATATCCATTTCAGCCATGATTTTTTAATAGTAAATTTTATTTTTTATAATAATAATATATTATGATATTATAAATATAAAATTGCATCTACATTTTAATTATTAGCTTTTCGATTGTATTTACTAATTC
>CAZRIR010000174.1:3489-5246 GCA_964600195.1 uncultured archaeon
GGAATTGGTTTTCCACTTCTTTGCCTGTAATGAGTATTTAAAGCTATGATTTCTACACCAATTTCGTTAATTAAAATTGGAGTTATTTTTCCTGTAGGTGAATATGAACAATCGACTACTATTTTGAGATTAGCATTTTTAATTTTCTTCTTATTTACAAATTGCTCCAATGATTTAATATATACATCTCCAGTTTGAGGTATGGCATTAATCTGTCCAATATCTTTTGGATCAACTCTTCTTACATCTTGTGGATTAGAATTAATTACTCTTCCTATTTCAACTCGATCTATTTCTATCCCTCCCGCATCTACTAATCTCACATATATTCCTTCAGAAGAATGTCCTCCTGAAAAATAAACGCCTCCACTAGCTCCAAATCTACGGATAGTAAATTGCAACATCGGAAACGTGCAATCTGAAAGATTCAATATGTTAACACCAGTAGACATTATTCCTGCTGTAAAAGCCCTTTTTAACATTCGACTATCATTATGATAATCCCTTCCCATTACGATTGATTCTCCCTCTTTAAACATGGATCCAAAAACAGAACCTAACGAACTGGAAAGTTCTGGTGTGAAGACTATATTTGCTTTTGCTAATATTCTACCATTTTTAACTAATTGACTTAAATTCTGACTCATTTATTATTTACCAATAATTAATTAATATTTCATAATATATGGAAATATAATATTGCACATGGGTTTATGATATATATTTGTTTTTAAACTTTACACCATATTAAAAATAGTTTTGGTATAAAATTTATTAAGTCTAGATTTTTTAAAACAAGCTTGTTTATAGTAATTTATGAATGATACAATTATCGGTTCATTTTCATTTGTCTTACATTCTCACCTCCCTTGGGTCATAAATCATGGGATTTGGCCTCATGGCACCTCGTGGGTGAATGAAGCCGCAGCTGAAACATATTTACCGCTATTAATGGAGCTTTACAAGCTAATAGATGATGGTTATCATCCTAGGCTCACTATAGGATTAACTCCAGTATTATGTGAAATGCTTAGACATCCCTCATTTATAGATGGGTTTGTAGGTTATTTAGATGAGAAAATCTCAGCGGCCTTACATGACTATGATGATTTTACAGAAAACATGTATGAGGAGGGGAGGATTAAATTAACAAAATGGTGGGAAGAATACTACGATAGGATGAGAGAATTATTTTTGCATAGATTTAACAGGGATATTCTCGCCGCTTTTAAGAAATTACAAGATGATGGGCTATTAGATATCATTACAAGCGGAGCAACTCACGGGTATAGTCCTTTACTTTCTAAAGACACATCTATTGATGCTCAATTTAAAACGGGTGTGGATAATTATAAAAAACACTTTGGAAGGGCACCAACAGGGGTGTGGCTTCCTGAATGTGCATATCGGCCAGGGTATAGATGGAAAAATCCCATAACTAAGGAAGAGTATGATCGTCCGGGTGTAGAATATTTTCTTGCCAAGAATGGATTGAAATATTTTTTCATAGATACTGCAATGCTCTTAGGAGGAAAATCTCAAGGAGTCTATGCCGCTCGATTTCCTCTTTTAAAGGAATTATGGAAACAATTCGAAACTCAATATGAAGAAATTCCAACTTCCTTCGAAAAATCACAGTATGAGCCCTACTTAGTATCGACTGATCCCTCCACTCCCGCACCAGTAGGATTCTTTACGAGAGATGAAAAGACAGGAATAGTAGTTTGGAGTGGAGAACATGGATACCCTGGTTGTGC
>CAZRIR010000175.1:0-1754 GCA_964600195.1 uncultured archaeon
GTAGATGTAATGGACATTATTCAATATCTCATGAAAGTTATAATAATCATATAATAACAATCGTTCTATAAAAATTTCTCTTATTTTAAACTATCAGGTTAGGATCATTTCATTTAAATTCTAACAAGATAGTATTGTCTTCATTTTCAATAATTTTATAGTCACGATTTGAGAATTTAGTGATTATCTGTAAATTCGTTCTTGCATGACTGGTAATTTCATGTAATTTGATTATTGAATGTCCTTCGCTAAAAGCAATTATAGGGATTAATTGATCGCTTAAATAATTATCTACTGGAATATTCTTTTTGATATATTTAAATATTTCATTTGCAGCAATTTTTCCTAATTGTTCTGAACTAATTCTCTTTTCTCCTAAAATAGTTCCAGAGGATATTATACTTCCATTATCTGATTGAGCCCATAAATTTAATCCCACTCCAGGGCTATTTGAATCAACCCAAATTTCGTTAATATCAATATCGATGTTAATTTCTTTTTTAAGCTGATTTTCAGCAGCTTTTCTGATCCTGTGAGCAATATTATCCCGATTTCTTTTTAATTGATGAGTTATCATGATATCTCCTTGTATCAATTTAATTTTCCCTAATTCTTTCATTTTTAGGGGTTGAATTTTATTTTTTGGAGGGTGGATGATAAATTTTCCCCTTGCTCCTCCTTTTGGATACCACCCTTGTTTATCAATAAAGGTTTCAATATATAATCCTAACTTTTTATATAGCGGGTAAGAAACTCGTTGAAGATAATTTACACTTGGTGCCCATTTTCCAAACGTTCCTCCCCCATCAAATTTAATCTCTATTTGATCTACATGATTAAAACCCAAACATCCTATTTGAATCGACTGCATTAATAGCCCAATGCTCGCCGCAGTATTTACGCTAATATGAATGAAAGATTTAATTTTCCTTTTAGGAATGAAAGTAATCCCTGTGGTGCCCACATCACAATCGCTTAATTGGCTCCCTGTTAATTCTGCCAAAGAACGAAGCCCTAATACGTGCTGATTCCGCAATCCCGGTTTAGGTCGATTTGCCCGAATGTTAATAATTTTAATTGGTTGATTATATAATACAGAATAAGCTGCACTCAGACGGAGTATAGCCCCGCCACCTTCTCCCAATGATCCATCTATCACTAATAGTTCTCTTTCATTCATCCCAATAAGCTAATCATGTAAATTTCTAATTCTATCTATTCCATTATATTCGATCATTAACTGAACTACTTCCTTTGGAACTAAACTCTTCCATGATTCTTTATTTTTTGTTATCAAATTTCGAATATTTGTTGAATTGTATTTTTTCTTGAATATTTCTAATTTTTTCCCTACGTTAAAACCTTCATTTTCGAATAAACTTCTTACCCAATTACTATTAGAAAAAATTATGTCAAATTCCCCTATGATTGATACCACATGCTCGACCCATTTCGAGGCATTGTAGATGTCAGGGATTTCATAAATTTCATATCGATTTTTTATTATCCCCCTTTTTTTCATTGCTTCATCAATGAATCGAACTCTCTCGCCACTACTAAATGGATCATTTTCAGAATTGGATAATTGCGAACTGCCTATTCCAATTTTTATCAATTTAAAAGATTTCAGTATAGTATTAATCACATAGATATGGCCGTGATGGAGTGGTTGAAATCTCCCTATAAATAACGCAATTTCTTTTTTTCTCGAATTATATTCGCGATTAGAATTAATATTGAAGAGAGATAGAATG
>CAZRIR010000175.1:1764-5246 GCA_964600195.1 uncultured archaeon
CATGAATTAATTCTCGCCATATATCTCGTGAATAATCCACCATATCTGATTCATCCAATAGTTGTAACAATTGTGATTTAGTGAAGAAATGGCTATCTTTTTCATCCAATTCATCTGGATCGGGTTTAATTTCCGTATCTGGTTTCACGAGTCCTATAAAAATGTATGCGATTTCTCCCGTGAAATTATCATTTTCGATTTGTAAATCTCGAAAAATTACTTTTTGAACTAATCTTGGAGGAATACTAAATTCTTCCTCCAGTTCTCTTAATGCGTTGTCTTTAATATTTTCTAAATCCAAGTTTTTTTGATAGATAACATGTCCAGATGCTGAATCTGTGTAATATTCAGGATAACCTTTTTTATTTTTACTTCTTTTCTGAACCAGATACAAAACTTCATTATTCGGTCTGAGAGCCATGATAAATATTCGAGTAATTAAATGAGCAATTTTTTTTTCATGGGCTTCTTTTCGAGCCATTGGAAAAATATATTTTGAAATTTGTCCTGCTTCTAAAAATTTTACATTCTTTTCATCAATGCAAGCAATAATTTCATCATTCATCAAGATCATAATAATATTTTCTTTTATAAAACTTGATTTAATTTAACTAACACATGTTCTTTATTGAGGAATAAAATCTACAATTTAATCTTTAAAAAATTTTTATAAAAATATGGTTATCACATCCCCTACCCTGCATCCGATGTGTCTAGAAGCGTCAGCTTGATTTTTGGAAATTTCTAAATAACCACTAGAACCAATTAAAAATAATAAAGACCCTTTTGGAGTATCACTGAAGTGAGAAGAAAATTTTCCCTCATATACTTCTGATCCAAATTTTAATTTAATCTGATCGCCTAAGGAAAGTGGAATTAATGTACCCTTAATATAATTGCTCCTAATGGGTATATTCAGTGTAATGTTTCCAAAATTATCGATATAGAGAACCGTGGCTTTTATTTCCTTGGTATCTTCATTCACTTGAAATTTGAGGGGGTATCTCATGATATCTTTTAGGTTAAAATATGGGCCCAATTCATTCAATCTTACTCCTTTTGTGAGATGAGCGGCTATGGGGGCCATAATATCCCTTCCATGAAACGTGTTCGAAACTGGTTTGTGAAAAAAATGATCATTTGTTACCTCAATGCATTTTCTTATTTGTTTATCTTTTAAGATATTTGATAAGAGCCCATTATTTGGACCAATAAAATAATGTTTTGAGTTGGACTTCAATGCAAGAATTTTTCTATCGCTTCCCACACCTGGATCGATGACCAAAACAAATATAGTTTTCTCAGGAAATAATTTATAGATGCTTTTTATCAAATAAGATGCTTCGATTATTGAAAATGGAGAAATCTCATGTGAGATGTCAATTATTTTTACTAAGGGATTAATACTTAGGATGACAGTTTTCATAGCTGCCACGTAATGCATCCCTCTTGCTCCAAAATCGGTAAGAAGAGCAATTAATTTTTGAGGAGATTCACTCATGTTATCCAAGCATGTATTCTTAATTGGGGAAATTCTTAATAAATGGATTTTTTACTTGCGATATTTTTGATCGACCGTATAATAATCCTTTAAAGCTTGAGATTTAAGATTATATTCCTCTTCTTTATTAGCGTCCATTAGTTCTTTTGATAATTCTGCTGCTTTCTTGAAAAAAATATATGCACTATGAAAATTTTCAGTTCTAATTGCGGCCCTTGCATCTTGAACCATTTTAGCCCTATTTTTCCTCAAGATTGGTATTTTATTTGATATTTTTGACTTATGTTTCAATGTTTTTGATAGATCTGTTTCTAATAATTCTTCAGCAGCTTCAGCGGCTTTTTTAAAGAATTTTCCAGCCTTATCATAATCATTCGCATCCAAGGATTCTTCAGCCAATTTATAAAATTCAGAAATCTTTTCATGCTCCTTATTTTCTATTTTCACCAATAATTCACTTGCAATTTGTCGATCTTTCTTGTTTCCACTCAACATTTCTTTTGCTCGATTAATGATGCTTTCATTCAATAATGAGGGATCAAGGCTATCGATTAATGTTTCTAAATGTTCAACATAAATTTCTTCTAATTTGGCTTCAAACTCCTCTCTTGATAATGAAAAAAAATCTATCATCTCAATTGCAGAAGCAGCATTTTTCAAAGATGTTTGGAATTTTTCTGGTTTTTCATCCTCATCTATAATCAAGCCAATTATCATGCCTGAGGCTCTCCGCGATAATCTCCCCCCTTTAAATTCATGCAGGTAAGATACAAGTGAAACATCTTTTAATTTCAAGAAATTATACGTATTTTTCGAGTGATCTAAGTGTAACCTGAGAAAGAGATCATTCGTAACTTCAAAATCAATTCTTTTATCAGTAAAATAATAACCTAATACTTTATAATCTGAATCTGTAGGCATTAATATAACAAACGTTCCATTTGGCATTTTATTCAAAACCACTCATAAGATAAATTAGTATAAAATAGATTAAACAGCGATGATTTAAAAAAATTGAGATATTTATGATCGAAAGGATGCCTGAATTATTCTGTTGGTTTCTTCTCTAATTGATTGAATGATAGTTAATAATTGAGCATAATAAACATTATTGGCAACTGCTTTCGCAGCATTTTTTATATCATCTATTGCTTTTATTTCTTCTTCTTTGATATTCTCAATTACTTTTTTCTCGTATAATTCTTTAACCTGGGCATTGAAATCATCTGATAGTTCCTGCATGCTCTCGCTAGATCTCGTCCTAAATTGTTTTAACACTTCGACTATTAATCTAATGTTCTCCGTGAGCGATACCGTCTCTTCGCTAAATTTTTGGCTCATTGCGTTTATAGCGGTGCTCATATTATTAATTTGAGCAATAGTTCCATCTAAAGACGCGGTAATTTGATCAATTTTTGTAATCATTTCATCTAATAATTGTTCAGCCATATTATTCAATCACTTCCTTACTTAAATCTTCAAAAAATTATTAATTATTCCTCTGATGCCTCATCTATTTCTTCTTCTTGTAATCCGGGCTCTTTCAATAATTTAACAGATTCTATCGCTTCAGAAAGAAGTAAATTTACCGTATCCTGATTTAACACTTCTCCGGCCAAGGAGGAAAAGCTTTCCAAGCTTGAAATAAGCGTGTTAAATGCCTCTAATCCCAACCCTTCTTTTAGTTTGATAAATTCAGTTGTTACACCCTTTCCAATTTCAGTTAGCACATCTAGATGTTTGGTTTGTGTCGTATCAATTTCGCCCGAAAAATCACTAATTTTTTCGGTTAAATTCGCAATTTTATCTTCTATATTCTGATTAAGACCATCTAATGATTTTTTAAGGTCTTGAATTGCGATTCCTAGCTGTGCTATTCGATTATAGATGTTTTGCAATAAATCTGTTAACATTTCCGCCATAAATTTTCACTTTTTCAAATCTCTGAGTTATTTAGAAGAATTATTAATATCTCTTTTCA
>CAZRIR010000176.1:0-2859 GCA_964600195.1 uncultured archaeon
TATGTCCTCTTCATGAAAGAAGAAGAGATCGTCCCCTTCTTCACTCCTTCTCCTGAACAAGAAAAATCCTAGCTTGTTCGACATTATTTTATCCACATAGAAATCAATGCGTAATCGCTTTATCTTGTAATGTTCGCAAAAAGAATCCATCTCGAATTTATATTCGGGAGTGAGAACGGAATTTAAAAAGATATAAAATAAAGTAAGATAGAGGTCATTATTCTGTTCTATGAGATAAAAATTTTTTCCGATATACGAAACGAGCCGAAATATCTGAAAAATGATTGAATCATCTACAGCTATACTTCGATAATAATCATACATCTCCGATAATTTAGAAAGATGACTTGTTATTTCATTAAAAAATATATCTTCGGTGCGAGGAGATTCTTTTAGCATTTCAATTCCTTTATCTGTAATGCAATACTTCTGTTTTCCATTAATGAGTTCTTTTTTGATATTATTCCTTTTTTCATGAATTTTTAAATATTTTGATACCGTTGATCGAGACAATCCAGAATATTTGACCAAGGTTTCAAATTGTTGTGGTCCTAAATTCCTAAGTAAGTATATAAATCGAGCGTCATTATTCTCAATGTTTTTTACATCATTCAAAATCTTTTTTTTTAGCTTTTCTGAGACATTCCATATTGCCATGAAATACTAATAGAAACATGCCTATAAAAGTTTATACTATTCATCTATACTTATACTTATATTCTTAATAAATACTAATGATCTAAATATAGTATTTTTTTTTATCAAATCTTGGATTGATTCTAAAAATAATATATCTTCTGCCAAAACATAACAACATTTAAATTTCCAAATTGTAATAATAAACTTGAAAATCGTTTCAAAAAATTTTCCATCAATCTCATAAAAAATAATAAATAAATAAAAAAATTCAAAAAAATAAGAATGTCTATAAATAACCCAAACTTAATAGAAAAGTTAGTTTCAATTGAAAACAGGTTGACAGAAATAGAACGCCGACTTTCATCCATAGAACGCCTTTTAAATCGAGGACCTCCTGCACCAGGACCTCCTCCAATGCCCCCATCACCAGGTCCTAGACCAGAACCATTCCGATTCTAAATAATGAATATAATTTATAAACTGGTACATAATAAACCTGAGTATAAACAAATATACACTAATCCTTAATATGGTTTGCTTTTATTATCACATATATATAAAATAAATAAAATAAAAAATGTGAAAATATAAAATGACTCAATATCGATTTAGGCTTACTGGTGTGCCTCCTGATCAAGCAATCAAGCTCATTGAAGTTGATCCAAACTTTTCGATTGCAGAAATCAAAAAAGAGGTTCAAAAACAATATAAATTAAACCCAATTTTAGCCATTCAATTCATCTTTAAAGGTAAAGTTTTACCTGATAATTTAAAATTCCAAAAAATCGGAATCCATCCAAAGAAAGATGTAATCACGGTAATGGCAACTCAAGCTGGTGGAATTTAAATACAAAAACCTTAAAATTTTTTATTTTTCTTTTTAATAATATAATTTTCTTTTTCCAATTTTTTGTTATTGCTTTTTATCCCTGATTAAATTTTAAAGGTTCTGTCTTATATTATTCATAATTATTAGGTTTTACTTGTGGGATGGTATTATTTTTACTAAAATGAATTAGAAATTATCATACCAGAAAAGAATGATATTCTTAAATTATCCCTAATTTTTTCTAAAATAAAAGAATTCAAGAAATTGTTTTTCTTCTGGAAAACGTTGCCTTACCATAGAATTTTATAGCTCTTATACCAATAAAAATGAATAGAATACTTGTTAAAATAGTTGCAATAATCGAAATCTGATGGGAAGTGGTAAGATCATAACAAACATGAAAAATTATCACCAATATTAAGCTGCCGTTTGATTGATTATATAAAAAAGTAAAAGTGATTGATCCAAATATCATGAGAGGTAGCATAAAAAATATAGCAAAAAATATGTCATAGCGATAAAAAAAGAGAGGAAAATGCCATAACCACCAAATAATAGCCACTATTATACTTGAAGTAAATGCATTGTTCTTTTTCTGTAAAGTGGGTAATAAATAACCTCTCCATCCTATTTCTTCCAAAATGCCATAGCTCAAGCTAGGGATTATAAAAATTAAAAAAGCGCTAAAACTAATCAATTTATTTGTTTGCATGAATTGATAGATATCAAAAAAACCAAATAAATATTCAAAGAAAAAGCTCAAGGTCAAAATTATTAATGGACTGAGAGAAAAGAGCAAGAATCCAATACCCGCATATTTAAATAAGCTTCTTTTTAATTTCCCCAATCCAAGTCTTTTTTCTTGCTTAAAAATAACTATAAGCCCCGCAATAGCGGGTCCGAGCGCCCCGCAACTATGCCATAATTCTCTAGTAAATACATCTAATGTATTATAATAAAAACTTAAAGGGAAAAGAATTGTCCATGTAATAGTATAAGTAATTATAATGTATAAAATTACATCAAAATTTAGTTTATCTTTAATTTGGCTTATATTTTTTTTTCTATTCATTGTTAATTCATATTTTCTCTTTAAATTCAATAATAGAAGAGAATTACCTTCCATATTTTTAATTGAATTGCTCTGCTATCGATTTTACCCAAGAAATAGCTTTTTCTCTATTAATTTCGGATGATTTGATCAGTGGATCAATAAAATTGATATCTCCAATAATAATTGAATTCTTTAATTCATTTCTAAACTTTTCCATGGCTTGTTTAGGTTCTCCACCATTACACATCCAAAGAGCTACTTTTTTTCCTGAGAGATCAAACTTTGAAATAAATGATCGAATTGGTGGGGAAAATGTCCATGCCCAGACGGGAGTTCC
>CAZRIR010000176.1:2959-5176 GCA_964600195.1 uncultured archaeon
TTGAAATAAATGATCGAATTGGTGGGGAAAATGTCCATGCCCAGACGGGAGTTCCTATAATAATCAAATCATAATCAAGTGGATTCATTGTAATTGGATTTAGTTTGGGCTTTTTTTTCATTGTTGCTTGATATCCCCCCCAAAAATATTTCATAGAGCTCTCTGAATTTAATTCTTTTTCTGGTTTTAGTTCGAGAATGTCAGCATTAATTTCTTCTCCCATCACTTCAGCAATAAATTTGTTATTCCCTGAGAGAGAATAATATACAATAAGAATTTTTGAAATTTTATCTTCACCAATTTTTTTTATTTTTATTTTAAATAATATTTTTTTTGAGGTTAATCCCTTGGTTTTAAACCTTCACAGACCATATCAAAAATAAAGTCTATAATTTGGTCTGCATTAAATCCATATTCTTTAAACGATTTTTGCCAATGTTCTAATTCATTTATAAGTCCACTAGTGAGGCTAGATAAAGCAATAGCAATCATCATAGGGGATAAATCTTCCCTAATGACTTTAATTGACTTTGCATCATTAATTACTTTTAAAAATAAAGCCCAATATGAATTACCAAGATTTAAAAACTCATTTTCATTAGGAGTTAATTCAATTTTGGGTTTATTAGTGATCTCAGGAATTTTTAAAGATAATTCATATAAGACTTGGCTATAATTGGGGTAGTTTTTTGCGAATTCATAAAATGCATATCCAACTGCCCTAATTTGATTAATTCCGGGTTTCTCTTTACTTATAAAATCTTCGGTGTATTTAATCATTAAAGAATACACATTAGAACCGATTGCGAAAAAAAGGTCATCTTTAGAATCAAAATAATTGTATAATGTTCCTTTACTATATAATGCTTCATTAGCAATCTCCTCCATTGATGTATTATCATAACCTTTCGATAGAAAGAGTGCTTCAGCAGCATTAATAATTTCAATTTTTCGATTCTGTTTATCTCTTTCTCTCCTCTTCTTTTTTGCGCTAATATTTTTTATATTTGAAGAATTCATTATAATCCTTTAGAGATATAATTTGACTTGAAGTTCAATTTGTGACCAAGGGTCATTATAATATAAAAGCCATTCATAATATTTAAACTTTTGGTCATAATATGACTATTAGTCATGATCATTTAAATGGATTTCATTCAATCGAATTAGTTAGGTTTAAAATAAAACTACAATTTGTCTGAAAAACTATGTTGGGTGCTTTAAAAAACATTTGTTTCAGAATTTAAAATAAGGCGTGCAATCTTTTTAAAGGGTTCCTCAATATTTAATCCAGACTTAGCAGATGTTTTAATATATTCATCAATACCTAATTTATTTCTTAATTTATTTGTTAAAAGATCTCCGACCATTGAAAATTCTTCCAGATCATATTTTGCAGCTATTAATATCACGGGTATATCTTCATAAAACTTCCTCAGTAAAGTCATCCATTTTTCAATATTTACAAAACTTTTCATGTTTGTAATATCAAAAAGAAGTAATGCTCCAAGAGCTCCTTTAAAATATTGGTCAATCATAAAGCGAAATCGTTCTTGTCCTGTCACATCCCAAATCATTAATTGACACAATTTTGAATCAATTTGAATTTCTTTTGTAAAAAATTCCACTCCAATGGTCATGGTTGTCGTATCAACAAATTCTCCATTTACATATCGGTGTAACAGGGTCGTCTTGCCAACACCCCCATCACCTAGTACTAGGATTTTAAAAACTGTTTTCATATCGATTAACCAAATAAAGTAGATAAGAAATAATAAGATATAGAGTATGATAATTTTGCTAATGAATTATAATTTTTAGTGTTTACTATAAAAAAAGTTATTTTTTATATTTATTATATCCTATTGGAATAATGTTGAAGAAAAATGTATCAATCATATCTAAATTTATTAGTTATTGATAAATTTATTAGAATTATAAAAAGCATGTCTTATTATAAAATTAGCATGATTTAATTCATATCATATGAAATATTGATTGTAAATGAGAAAAATGTAGGAAGTAATCCAAACCTTAAATTTGAATCTATAAGACTCATAGTAATGGAAAATACAATAAAACAGCTAACCCATTATTACCTTAATAACATATTTTTGTCCTTCTTGAAAAATTGGAATTACTTCACCTTCAAAATTTTTATCATTAATACTTATTTCCTGAATACCTTTTGAAACATTAAGGGGATTTTCCACATTT
>CAZRIR010000177.1:0-5160 GCA_964600195.1 uncultured archaeon
AAATAGCGAGTATAAGGTTCACTACAAAACCGATTAAAAATATCATTAGCGCTCGGAAATAGTACTCGTTTCTAGATCTCTTTATAGACAATAAGCCTTCTTCTGCTTTTTCTTTTCTCTTCTTGAAAGAAATGATGCTACTCATTCCAGAAAGAAATAAGAAACCACTAGAACCAATGGATTCCAAGACATTCCATAAGATATCATATAATGGAAATGCTCCAACAACTAACCATTGAGGAATTATATGGGCTGAAATTAACCATATCATGCACGAACCGCGAAAAATATCAATACTTTTAATTCTTTTCATTAGGAATAAAGCATCTTATAAATTTTATTGAAATAAAATTTATAATTTTAAATTAATTTTTGTAAAAAATTGAGATCTTAAATAGGCATCTCCATTTATCTGAAATATATCGTTTTAGGTGTTTGTTTAGTACATTTATCTTTAGTAAGGTCCATGGCAATTGACCATATATCTTCGTCCCATCTTTTATCACTTTGTTCTAATTTTAGAATATCTCTTATAGATTTTATCGTGCTAGAATAACTTATTTTTTTGTTATCTTTTATTTTTTCTTCTATATATTTTTCTACTTCCATGGTGATTATTTCTGGACCAATTTCAATAGATTTTATGGGAGTAAATATTGGTAGATTATCATCAGCGTTAGATGAGGGGACTTGTTTAATTATTGATAAATTATTCAATTTTTCTTTAAGTTTTATAGGGGAGAGGTCTAACTTATTCAATATAAATTCTATTTCTTCGATTCTAGGTTTTCTATCATTAATCTTCTTGAAATAAACCATAAATGAAATATATGCTAATTCTTCATCACTTAAAGGGTCAATCCTTCCAATCGTTATTTTAGAACCTGCAGGTAAGTCAAAACTAATGTTAAGATTTAAGGGGATGTTCGTGATCCAATTAATGTAATCCACGGAATTATCTTGTAAGATTTGATAGGTCTTTTTTATGTCCTCTTTCTCTATTATTTTTGAATTTTGAGTAATTTTTACCTCTAAACCTAAAGTTTTTATCCTATCGGGACCTTCATTTCCAAAAAAGTCTATGATAATGCTTGGTTCTTTAGGTGTATTCTTATTATATTTTAAATCTGAGATATAATCATATTCGGGATAATCTCGGAGCATGTCAAAAAACATGCAAATTGCTTTTTCTACCTGTGTTGTTCTCAAAGAATCGGTTATCTTTTTATCAAGAAGTTTAGATTTTAACTCTTTTTTTTCAATAAATGATAATAATACATCATCTCTTTGCCTAAATATTTGAAATGCCTTTTCAAAACTGTCAATATATTCTACTTTTTTATCTTTTTTGTATTTTTCAATAAGTAAATAAAATTGTTTTATGGTTTTACGCAAATCTTGTCCATGGTTTTCATATACATATTTTACACTATTAATACCAAATGGAAATAATGAGTTCTTAGAGGATGGTTTGTCATTAAATTTTTTCCAAAATCTTTCCAAGTATTTATTAACAATTTCTATTATGTCATTGGGATTCATATTTGTCAATGCAATCGTTTTAGACCAATTATCTAATTGCAATCTTTGATCTTCCTGAAGAACCTCATCAAACGCAACATAAGCATCAAGAGTACCTGTGAGAACCAAAGTCATATATTTTTTCTGTCGAAGGTTGAGTAAAAGAGAAAATAGGTTGAGAAAAACTTCTTCTTTTTGCTGAGAAACTCCTGCCTCTAAATGGTCAAAAATAACGATCATTGTTGTTTTATCGTCAAATGCCCAACGAAGAAGTTCAATAATTTCATCCAAATATTTGGAAGCATCATTATCGGTTTCAATGTTAATACCACCATAAGATCCATTACCTCCAAGAGCATTGGATGCATCTAAAGCCTCTGGATTTTGAACATGTGCTTTCCAGAATATTAAAAGATAACTTAAATTAACGGGGATTTTCTTCTTTAATATAATTGCATTTTTTTTAAGTAGATCAAATAATTTCTCATTAAAAATAGCATCATTAATTTTATTTAGGAGATAATTGTTATCTTCAAGGATATTTTCTATTTCTTTCTCAGAAAATTCATCTAATAATTGTTTTTGAAGGTTTCCTTTATCCGCTTCAAATAAATTTATAAATTTCTTAATTGAATTAATGATTAATTTGTCTATAAATTCCGTTTTTTCAATTTTAGCAAGAATTTGACGATATAATGATCTCATGTTAAAATCATCTGCTTGTCCACTCGTTTCCATGTATATAATTGGTACAGGATAAACTTCATTCAATTTTTGAGCACACCAACAAATAAGCGTGGATTTTCCTATACCTTGTTTTCCCATAATTCGTATTAATTTAGGTTGCAATGCATTAATGCTGTCATTTATTTCATTTGAGACTTGAAATATATAGTCATCCCGACCATGACAAAAAGTTGGAGGATTATTGTAAAAGTTTGTCGCAAATGGAGGTTTGGGAAATGGATTCTCATTTTTTGGATCTAGCAGAATTGATGTACATTTTTTTAACCAATCTTTATTTTCTTCTGAAATCTTTAATTCTTCTAACGTCATTTTTTTCATATTTTTTTATTATTTAAATTTAAACCATACAAATTCTTTTCCATCTTGGACTAAAGGAGTTCCACCAGTGTTTTTACCTGTTTGAAGATCTATCTTATATTCCATGAATAGTTCGTATAATTGTGAATGAATATCTTTCGTGGGTAATGGTAAATACTCCTTAATTTTTTCAGTTAAATCAGAAACAGATACAAAATCTCCAAACCTTTTTTCCATCGAACTATATACAACTTTAAGAATTCGTAGGAATTGATTTTCTGAAATTTCAGTATCTTTCTTCTTTTTCTTTTTTATTTTTTCTTTATTTTCTAAATTTGTTAGACGATAATCAATCTTTGAAAAACGTTTAAATATATTTTGGATATTAACTTGAATTTCATTTAAAATTGAATTTGCTGAATATAATTTTGCATTAATTGTTTGAATTTCTTTATCAGTTTGATTTATCCGCCATTTCAAGTAAGGGATTGATAAATCATGATAGACCTTTCCAGTTTCATTTTCAAATTCCAATTGATCTTCTCTAGAAGTCATTTCCTTGAAAAAAATTTTTAATCTCCTTAAATTTAATATATCTTTCTTTTATTTAACTATTATGTTTAATCGGAGCCACAACTATTCCAATTAATTAAGATTGTATTAATATTTTGCTTTTAAATGCCCGACAAAAATTATTATGACTATTTTTTAAAAATAATGTTATACATTTTTTTCAGTTGCTTTTATGCTTAATAATACAGATTTTTAGATTATTTAATAGCAGTTTTTTTAGAATTGTTTAAATAATAATTTTTCTATATAATTCGGGAAGCATGTCCTTAAATGCTAGATTTTCTGTATTCTCTAATATTTTAACTGCTATATCTTCAAATTTTTGTTCAAAATCTTCAACATCCTCCAGCATGTTTAAAACTAGGATAATATAATAATTTAATTTTTTACCAGAATAATATGTAATTATATTAACATCTTTTATTGTCAATGTTGTCATTCCAGGTTCCTTGCTAAATCCATGAAGGTTCAATAAATGTATTAAAGTTTTTTCAGTCACGTGAAGATCTTTATTCTGAGGATATTGAGCGATTTTTACTAAAGCGGAGCGTTCTTCCCATTTCAATATTAATAAACCAAGAGGCATTTGATATCGAGTGATTTTATAAGATCAATTCGGATTGTAATTTATCTGATTTAGTTATCTTATAGTTTTTAAACTATAAAAATAATAACTAAATTTATTTTCCATTCATTCTTAGAATTCAAATATGGAAAATTATTTAAAAAAGATAAGAGCATCGTGAACTTTTTTGGCTGATTTTAAGTTTGAAATTACTTATTTTGAGAAAGCAGGAATTCAAAATACTGATAAAACCTTAGCAATTGCGAAAAAATATGCTGAATTATTGAATGTAAACGATATTGTTTTAGCAAGCACAACAGGTATGGTTGCAGAAAAATCTCTTGAATATTTTAATCCAAATGATTATAATGTCGTGATAATTACTCATGCATATTATTTCACGGGAAGTAAAAATAGACAAGAATTTCCAGAAAATAAAATGGAAGATCTTAAAAAAAAGGGGCTTAAATTGCACTCCAGTACCCATGCAATGAGTGGAATCGAACGAGGGATTAGAATAAATAATGAGGCATGGCAATTTGTAGATTTATTAGCCAAAATGATTGGGTGGCAATTTAGTCAAGGTGTGAAAGTTTGTATTGAAATTGCTAGCACGACAAGTGACGCAGGATTAATTCCTGATTTAGATCGGGATATTATTTGTGTAGGTGGAACTGGAAGGGGGGCTGATACGGTTTGCCTAATAAAACCCGCTCCCACGAGTGAATTCAAGAATTTACGAGTAAAAGCGATATTATGCAAACCTTTATAGTATTTATTTATTTGATTCGGGTGATAATTCTAAATGAATAAAGATTACCTTGATGAGATTCGACAAATTAGAGAGTCATTTGGTGATTTAATCCATTATACTCCCCTAAATAAAAACCATACATTTTCTAGGATGTGCAATAATGATATTTTCCTAAAATTTGAAAATAATCAAAAAACTGGTTCTTTTAAGATAAGAGGGGCATATAATAAAATCTTAAAATTAAGTAATGAAAAACGGAAGCGCGGAATAATAACTGCATCAGCTGGTAATCACGGACAAGCTGTAGCCTTAGCTGCAAATTTATTCAATATTAAATCAATTGTAGTAGTACCTGAATCTGCTCCAATAGTAAAAATTGAAGCAATAAAGAATTATAATCCTCTTGGTGATGTTATTGAATTCGGTTCAACTTATGATGAAGCTTATCAGAAGGCTCAGAAAATTTCAAAAAAACAAAATTTGACATTTATTCATGCTTATGATGATCTTGACGTGATAAAGGGTCAGAGTACCATTGGATTTGAAATAATTGAACAATTACCCGATGTTGATTATATTTTTTGCCCTATTGGAGGGGGTGGTTTGATAAGCGGGATTTGCATTTATTGTAAAAATAAAAAATCATCCATTAAAATAATTGGAGTTCAATCTGAAAATGCTAAATCAATGATGGAGTCTTTTA
>CAZRIR010000178.1:0-1655 GCA_964600195.1 uncultured archaeon
AACATTTTAAATAATGGATTAAACATTATGCCTGTCTTTGGTTGCTCGACGTCAATCCAAATTTTTCTACCTTTCATTGTTATTTTTGAGTCTCTCAGAATTTAAAGTAATTGCTTTATGGTATGATAATAATTTTCCTATTTGAAATAAAGTTTATCTTTCATAATTAGCAGACAAGATTTATCTAGAATCCGTGGATGATGAACAACAACAGGGATTCGAATTACATTTTAAACATTTATTAGGATATTTTTCAAATAATGCTGTTTCGAGATCAATTCCCAGTACATTAGCAAGAGAACTGGTCCAAGCTATAATATCTGCCATTTCTTCAGAGATCTTATTTAAATCTTTCTCATTTTTAACCTTTAATTGGTTTGCTAATTCTCCCACTTCTTCAACCAACCAAATGAAAGTCCTTTCTATGCCGCGATCTCTATCTTGATGCAAATATAGATTCTTCATTAGATTCTGAAATTCAGAAATTTTCATCTATTCCTCAATAAAGATAACTATTAGATAAACCAATTAAATATTCCAATATGGGCTAAAATTACGATTACTATTAACCCTGCCGCTAATAATGTAGTGGGAATTGGCCCGACTTTTATACCAATTGAGGAGTCTTCAAAAAAGCGCATTAAACCCGCCCCACCCATTGGCATTGGGGTATTACCTGCTCTTCTTTTCTTGCGCCTTGATTGTTTTTGTCTAGCAGACATGATAGTAGATATGTTTTTTAATAATATGCTGATTATACTGTATAAATATGTATAATAATATTAAATTTTATCTAAAATTAAAAATAAAATTTTAATAAAATTTTATTAATTGATTTAATTATTGAAGTTATCTCAAGTAAATAGATAGTAAAATCATGAATACAAAAAAGATCGTTATCATATTTTTCATTGGGTTTATTCTAACAAGTTCCATGATTTCAATCTTTCTATTTAATTTTGGAGCTAATGAATCTGAACAAAATAATGTTATTATTCCTGAGACCGCAGCAGATATCGCAGGAATGAATGACGTGTTAATCACGGATATTTCCCGTTCGGCTGAATTAAATGGTTATGGAGTCGTAAATATTGAAGATTCATTAGAAATTGAGAATAATTATGATAATCAAATTGATGCAATTTACATAGGCATACCGGAATCTGATTCCGATAAATTAATTTATTATAGGGCAACTTATGATGATGGTAAGACTTCACTTCTAGTGGAGCGATCAAAATTAATAAGTAATGGATTTGAGATGATCGCGATATATTTTGATTCCCCGTTATTGCCCTCTCAAAAAAAAACTATCATATTCTCACAATCGTTCAAAGACCTAATATATTATAGTGGAATAACCGGTGGAACCACTCAAGAATTAAATTATACGGGACCAGTATTTCCAATTTTACCATATAAAGCCGATGGATCCATTAAAGCCACGTATACCGCCAGTTCAACAATCACCTCAGCAAATGAGTGGGTTTCTGGTGATATTTCTGGTTCATCTGTAACTTATGATATGGATGATAAAGGTACCTATTTGGCACCGTTTTTAGAAAACTTGGATCTAGCCGATCAAAATACAACGATAAAATGGGTTGAATCATCATTAACTAAATTGGAAGTAACGCAACTTAACCGAGAGATTT
>CAZRIR010000178.1:1755-5154 GCA_964600195.1 uncultured archaeon
TATTAGATTTACTTTAAAATACAATTTACCCTTTGACCAATATTTTTCATCAAATTGGTTACAAGAATCATTTAATATTGACATTTATACAAATTCTTTCGATTATTTAATAAGAGACCAAACCATAACTATCAAAATAGATGGGTGTCTGAATATTGATTTTAATACTGCCCCTCCCGATATGGTTACAGGAACTTCGGGTGGCATATCAATAATTTATTATTCCAACGATATTAGTCCATCAGAAAAAAATCCCATTCAGTTCACATTTACAGTCGATGTTTTTGAGTTAACATTAAGACCAATTATATTCATCTTGATCATCATTTTTGTAAGTTCTATCTTTGTAATTATAAATAAAACAAGAAAGAAAAAGGAAGATTTCGGAATTGTTTCAGTAGAATTAATTCCTAAGCAAGATATAAGAGAATTCTGCTCATTAATTGAAGAAAAGAATGCTTTAGTAATAGAAATAAGAGCGACAACTGAAGATCTTAAAAGAAGAAAAATTACAAAAAAGAAATATAAAAATGTAATTGATAAAAATACCCCTAAAATTGAACAAATTGACAGAGAAATCATACCATTTAAAGAGTATGTCATTAATGCGGGGCCGGTATTTGAGAATTTAGTTAGAAAAATCGAATTCTTGGATGCTGAACGAATTTCAGTAAATGATGGATTAAATTTATTGGAAGCTCGATATAAAGAAGGTAAATTACCCTCTAGAGCATCGTATCAAAAATTAGCAGATAATTTCATAAAAAGAAGGCGAAAGATCGATCGAAATTATGATAAATTGATACAGCAATTACGAAGTTATTTATTATAATTTTTATGTTATTATTAAAAGTTAATGGAGATTTAAATGAAACCTTGGTTACTTGATATTTTAGCTTGTCCAATAGATAAATTTTATCCCTTAGAATTATATATTTTTAATTTTGACACGGACTCCGCTGCATTCAATGAAATGTTGAGTATGTACGAAAATAGAACGGTAAATGAGATAATATCTACTGGAATATTCGAATTTTCAGAAAAAAATAATAAATTAAGAGATAAAGTATCCATTGAATTTCATTCTATCACAAATTATATCAATAACATACTTTCTAGCATCAAAGAACTAGAAAATATCATAGATAATTCAAATAATTCTATGAGTAAAAAGTGTTTAAATCTAATTTTATCGCAGGTTCAAGAAAAGATAAGAAGGTTCAGTCAAAATATTAATATTGAAAAAATTAATGAAATTTTACCTGAATTATATTTATTAAATAAATATAAAGTTGGAATTGAGATAGAATCAGGAATATTATTCTGCAAAAAATGTAATCGTTGGTATCCGATAATGGAAACCATTCCAATATTGTTGTCAGATGAATATAGGGATGAGAAAAAAGAAAGAAAATTTTTAGCACTAGCAATAGAAAAAAATTTATTGGACGATAAATTTTTAAAACAAGAACTAAAACCTTATAAAATTTAGTTTAAAAAATTCAGCCGCGTGGTGTAGTTCGATATTACCTGATAATATCGTGCATTGTGGCCAAGCATCTGGGGCCTTGAACCCCGTGACCACGGTTCGAATCCGTGCGCGGCTATAATTTTTACTTTCTTATTTTTAAAAAATCTAAAAATAAATTAATTAATATAAACTATCACGATCATTACCTAAAAACAAGCTAAAAATGATTCCTCTAACAAATATAAATTGGACAATTTTGGATATAGTCTTTTTGTTTATCATTTTTTGTATTGGTTTCGGAACAACTTATCTCCTAATCCCTCCTACTATTAAGTTTATGAAAAAAAGGGGTTATATTGGACATGATATCCATAAGAATGCTCGACCTGCTGTGGCAGAATCTGGTGGGCTCAGTTTTCTTATTGGATTCTTAATAACACTGATATTTTTGATGATTTTTTATCCAATTTTTTTGAATGAAATCGTAATTTTTCTTTTGACCGTGCTCTCAGCAGGGATTATTGGATATATTGATGATAGATTGAAATTGAGATCACGCTATAAGATAGTTCTGACGATATTAACTGGGGGTATCTTATTTGTGGCAAATTATTTTCATTTCATCAATATTCAAGGTCCAACAATCCCATTTTTAGGTCAATTGAGAATAACTTTAATATACCCCTTTGTAGTTCCAATTATTGTTGCGGTTTTTGCAAACACCGTTAATATGTTAGAAGGATACAATGGTGAAGGTTCTGGAACATGTCTCATAGCTACAGTTTTTTTATTTGTATGTGGAATTATTTTTAATTCAGCCCAAGGAGTCATTTTTTCAATACCAGTGATTGCAGTTTTAATACCTTTTTTCTTGTTCAATAAATTTCCAGCAAAAATTTTTCCTGGGGATATTGGGACTTTAAGTATTGGAGCAATGATAGCATGCATAATGCTGTTTGGATCACTTGAAGTATCTGCATTTTGTGCCCTTTTAATTCATATTTTTAACAGTTTTTATATGATAAGCTCAGTTCGGGGATTTTCTGAGAGCTCAGATATACATAGTACTCGAGCAGATATAATATTACTTGAAGACGATAGAATACAAGCTTCAGTTAAAAAGGATGCCGCCTTGACCTTACCACGTTTAATATTAGCTAAAGGACCATTAACTGAACCACAATTGACAAAAAATTTCTTTGCAATTTCAATCATCTGTGGTTTTTTTGCCATCTTCATGACCCTTTTAATGTTATTTACAAAAGGAATCCTTGATTTTGGTGGAATAATCTTAGCAGAACTGATTTTTCTTTTAATATTTATTTTACCTTTCCTCGTTATCCTTTATTATTTTCCTCAAATTCGGGGTGTTATTATTCTAATGTTATTATTGCTTTCAATAGGGGATGTGTTTTTAATATTCATTGATCTGATAATCTTGCCAATAAATTTTTCTGATATTAATTTAGGTTTCATAAAAATACCACCAAATATTATTTTATCGCTTTTAATTGTCCTTCCAGGTCTTTTAGTATGGTATTATATCACAATTAAATATTTCTGGTATCAAATCAATAAATTGAAAACTAAAATGGTACAACAATAATAATCACATAGATTCTAATTGTAATCTCTTCATTGTTATCTTTTTTTTAGGATATAATTACCAAGACAATTGGTTTGATTTTTTTTTTTCGAAGTTATCAATGTTTTCTGTTGATATTCGCAGTCTAGTTTTTTGAATTAGTTTTCTAATTGTTTTATTTTTTATTATCCTTAAAAATAAAATATCGACCTTGTTGATCGTCATTGAATATAATCTATTTTAGAATCATAGACAAATCATCTTTAGAAAATTATCATTCACAAAAAATTATATATTTATAACGCATTAATTAATTTAGCATAAAAATATTATATTTTTCACT
>CAZRIR010000179.1:0-5119 GCA_964600195.1 uncultured archaeon
GCTTCAATTCTTGGAGTTCGGAACGTCGAGGAATTATGAATCCTTTTTGTCTATGTTCATAAAAAAGTATACTTCGAACCCAAGCGGAAATCTGATGCCTTAATAGGTCATGAATGGGCATTTTCGTTATTCTACATAAAATGATTATCAGATTCCACGCGAGAGAATTGTTAAATTGAGTGAGCTCTAAGGTCAATATTGAATCTTTCAAATTGTACCAACTTAACACCCCATAATCCATCTCATGTATTTCTTCTTCATGCTGGTATTTTTCTCTCCCTAATAATGCTGAACTGATTGCATTTAATGAATTTCTTTCATAGGCACCGCCAAAAGCATAACCTGAAATGCTTCTATTAACGAAAAAGTTAAAAATGTCGATGTGGATACCTTTCCGGAGCTCACATTCGGCTCTTGACATCATTCCGAAACCTCTTTTGACTTGAATGGGATTAAGATCTTTTTCAATCTTTAATCTATTTGCCCGGTGAAACATGTAATTTAAGTCAAAATTATCGCCATTAAAAGTTATGAGAATTGGAAATTCCCACATTAGACGGAAAACTTCAGTGATAAGGTCTTTTTCTTCTTTAAAAAATATTATTTTTCCATCATCTGGGAATTTTTCATGTAAACCCCCGTAAGTAAAGCCTTCTCTTTCTAACACGTATACTAGTTTTAAACCTTCATTTGATACAAAAGAGACGCCTATTATTTCTTGTTTTGCTTGTTGGGGATCAGGAATTTTATAATCATGCACTCCCATATTGACTTCTATATCCATTGCAACTCGTTTAACCTCAGGGATTGGAGTGAGAAATACATCCAAATTTTCTTTTGCGAATTCAAGGATCTCTTTCTTTTCGTTGTTAAATAACCCAATAAGTTCTTTTGACATGTTGTCAATAGTTTCTTGATTTTCCACATCATCTATTTTTTTAATAGATCCATTTTTAATGCTATAGATTAAACCTGGCTTCAGACTCCTATCAAAAATGTAGTTATGATGATATCGAATGTCGGCTTCCCACGCCTCTCCTTCAAGTATATTTTTAAAATTTTCTCCAGATCCTCCAATATCCAAGGGTGTTTTCCCAATTATCTTGGTTGCTCTAATTTTTTTATCTCGTAAAAGATCCATTATTTCAACTTCTTCACATCGTTCAAATCCCTGGAAATTAGTTAATGATATGTTACTCTCGAGGTTGCTTTTAGATTCTTTACTTAAACAATAAGGTTCATGATTCGTCGTGTCAATCCAAATCTTAATATCATTATGGTCAAGGTCATAAAACTTGCAATATGCCTTATTTTGAACTCCATCATAGTCTACATCTAATAACAAACCACGGTTTAGATCTTTAACGATTTGATTATTATTTATCAAATACCTAAGGTATTTTGAAGTTACATTTTCGCGTTTGATTTGATCCAATTTATTGTCAATTTCTTTTAAGCCAAAAGGTTTTTCATTCCCTTCAAAAAATAATTGCTTGGGAATTTTTTTAGATTTTTTTTTAGTATCTTTTTGAGGTACGGTTTTAGTAGATTCTAAATCCTGAGTTTTTTGTTCTATTTCTTTTATTTTCATTTCATTCTCTTGAGATAGTTCCTTTTCTTTATCGTATTTGGGTGACAGCTTTTTAGGTTTCTTTTGAGGTCTTACTGGGGTAGAAAAAAAAGAATCTATTGATTTTTGTTTTTCATTATCTTTCTTCGTTTTTTTTGGATTTGGCAATTAGATCGACTCAGGGTAAATTTTCTTCTTTTATTGTAAATTATTATGATTAATTCTATAATAATATCATCTATTCCTAAGTTAATAACTAAATAATCGTCTAAAGGGATATCTTTTGTATATTATTAATTTGTAGATAACTCCAGAGATTAAAATATTTTTTTATAGTTGTAATCTAATTTCAATAAAAATACCATTTTAGTAATAATTTACAGCAATAGATATTAAATACCAATTTAACTTAAAATTGTGCTATCTAAAAAATATATATAAACGCTAAATTCACTAATATCCAAAAGATTACTGTAAATGGGTACATTAAATGCTGGTTAAGTGTATCAAAAAAACCAGAAAAGTAAATATGAATAGTAAAATTTTTAGAACAAAGTGTACTATATCAAGATTAAAAAATAATAAATAATATCGTTATCCTTATAATAAATTCCCAAATCGAATAATATTTATTGGACGTGGAATCTTATGCCGTTAAATTTCAGGAAATCTCTATCCTGATCGAGACATTGCGGGATTTGATATTTTACATTAAATTATCAATCTATCAAATTTATACGCTCAAAAGGAATTAATCATGAATAGAAATGCTTTACTAATATTTATCCGAAATCCACAGTTAGGTTGTGTTAAAACTCGATTAGCGGCTAAAATTGGTGATGATAAAGCTTTAAAAGTGTATGAATTATTACTAAAGTATACTAGATCGATTACAAATCAGATAAATTCTTCTCGTTTGCTATTTTATTCAAACTTTATTGACACGAATGATTCATGGGATAATAACTGTTATATAAAATTATTACAGGAAGGGAATGATTTTGGAGAAAAATTATACAATGGATTCAAATTGGCATTAAGGGATCATAAGAAAGCCGTGTTAATAGGCAGTGATTGCGAAGACTTAACCTTTATGATATTGAAAGAAGCATTTAATAAATTATCTGATTTTGATGTGGTTCTTGGTCCAGCTAAAGATGGGGGGTATTATTTGATGGGTCTTAAAAATATCTATCCTAAATTATTTTCCAATAAAAAATGGGGTACATCAACAGTTTTAGAGGATACGATTGATGATATAATATCA
This sequence comes from uncultured archaeon, assembly GCA_964600195.1. Taxonomy (GTDB): domain Archaea; phylum Asgardarchaeota; class Lokiarchaeia; order Sigyniarchaeales; family SOKP01; genus FT1-020. The sequence continues at coordinate 2,838 of CAZRIR010000179.1, forward strand.
CTTGGATTAAATTATTATCTTCTTCCTCTTCTTTCAGATATAGATGATTATAAAGATTTAAAAAATTCTAATCTTTACAATAAAATCGTTTGAATAGATAAGAAAATTATTTGCAAATAATTGATAAAGAATAATTTTGGTTGAGAAAAAATCGAAGATATATACTTCAATATACCTAATTATTCCAAAATTATGAAGTTATCAATTTTTTTTCTCCTTTTTCGGGAAAATTTGGATAATTTCCAAATTTTATTTTCAATTTGTTGGATCCGCGTCCTAATCTCCATATCCAATAAATAAAAAACCAATTAAAAAATGTCTTAAAAAACCCATACTTTTCAAATCTTCTTGTAGAAGTTTGGACAGCAGATCTTAAATAAATGTATTTTGATCTTTGTTTGAGTGAATTACATCTTCTTTTACGAGCATATCTCTTCAAACGTAAACTCATATCAAAATCTTCACATAACCATAAAGGAGAATAACCACCTATTTTTTCATAGACCGATTTTCTTACAAAAATCACGTTATCTCCCGGAAAAGTTTTTAATAATCGCACGATCCAATTTCCAAATCCACTCCAAATATAAAAAATAGATTTCATAAAACTTGTTAACTTGACATCTTCAGACCATTTCCATTTTTTTTTAAACCCTCCTCCAATTATGCATGGATCCTTCATTTTTCTGAATATTCTTAAGATTGCTCCTTCAGGTAAAAATGTATCGGCATGTAAGAAGACCAAAATATCCCCCGTAGCAACTTTTGCTCCAGAATTCAATTGAATATACCTTCCCTTTTCTGATATGATTGTTTTATCGGCAAGTTGTTTTGCAATTTCAACAGTACTATCTTTCGATCCACCATCACATACAATAATTTCAACCGGTAAAGAGTTATTCTTTACCTTGACCGCATTTCTAGCACTTTTAATTGTAAATTCAATATTATCCTGTTCATTTAATGTGATAATTATAATGCTAAACAACATGATGTTTTTATTCCAAGGTATTTTTAATCTTAAACTTTAGCATATTTTCATATATTATGGGTTAAACTAAATGGTTTTTTCTAAATTCAATCTCTCTTTTACATTATGAATTCTCTTTTTTCTTTTTACAATATTCTTGAATTGAATTAATTGATTTTTGAACTAGGTTTTTGTTCATTTTTAGGAAGGTTATTTCCCTTTATATTTAGTTCATTCAATTTTACAAGAGAATCTAAATTATTTAATTCTATTATTTTATTGTTTTGGAGATCTAATGATTTTAAATTATGCAAATTCTCTAAACCTTTTATCTGAGTAATCCGATTTTCACATAGGTTTAGCATTTCTAGATAATCAAGAGTTTCCGAATCTTGTATTTCCGTCAATTGATTACCTCCTAGATTAAGAAATTTTAGATTTCTGAGATTTTACAATCCTTTTATTTTAACTAAATTGTTTCCACTTAAATCCAAAATTTCCAAATTACTGAGATGTTCTAGTCCTTTTATTTCACGTATGTTATTTCCACCTAAATTTAATGATCTTAGCTTGGAAAGGTTTTCTAAACCTTCAATTTCTTGTATTTTATTCATAGAAATATTTAAATTTTCTAATTTAACAAGATTATCGAATCCATTAATTTTTTTAAGATGATTACCCCCTAAATTTAGGGATTTCAAATTCAAGAGTCTTTCCATACCCTTTATCTCCATTAGTTCATTTACGCTCATGTCCAAAATCTCTAATTTATCAAGATTTTTCAGTCCATTTATTTCATCTAATTCATTACCACCGAGATCTAATTGAATTAAATTAACTAAATTATCCAATCCTTTTACATTTTTTATTTGGTTAAATTGAAGATATAATCTTTGTAAATTTTTTAGTCCTTCCAAGCCCTCTATTTCGTTTAATTGGTTCCCTCCAAGTAGAAGATTTCTTAAATTTACAAGCTTGTTCAAACCTTTTATATCTTTTATCGAGGTTATTTGAAAATCATGTAACCCTAAAGTATCATTACCTTTATATTCTCTAACCTTTATTATATTTCCTCTTATGGTAACGGACATTATAAATGAACACCTCCATTCAACATTACTTGATATTTATGAGAATAATTGTTCCTTTTTTAAATATATAAAAAAATGAACCTCTTTTCGTTTTTTTCACTATAAATCACGATTTCCTGTTGAAATAATAAGGTTTATTCAAAAAGAGTAAAACTCGAATGAAATCTATTCTCTTTCTCTATTTGAATTTATGGTTTTTTTAATTTCTTCTAAAAGCAGTT
>CAZRIR010000180.1:0-5101 GCA_964600195.1 uncultured archaeon
AAAATTGCAATTGCAGGACTCACGCAAATATCAGAAGTCGATCAAGTAGTAGAAAAAATAAAAAAATTATTACTTGATGAAGGAGTTGATTTAACCGATCCCGAGATCCATATTGAAAAATCAAAGCCAATAATTCTAAAAATCTGTCTTTTAGGTGACAAGGGTGTTGGAAAGACAACATTAATGAACCATTTTTTAGAAGATTCATTTAATCGCAAATTTCAAGATAAAAAAGAAAAAATTGGCGTAAATTTTTTTGAGACGACAACTACTAATATTGAAGGGAGAAAAGTCATCATGCAATTATGGAATATAATTGATGATGAGAAGTTTAAAGATATACAACGAAGTTATCTCAAAGGAGCCAAGGCAGGAATCATTATATATGACATAACAAAAAAAACCAGCTTTAAGCGAATTGATGAGTACATATCTATACTTAGAAAATCGAAAAGAAATCGAGATTTACCGATTATGCTAATTGGAAATAAATTTGATTTGAAAGATGAGAGAGAAATTACCAATAATCAAGGAATTCAATTGGCCATAAAAAATAAATTAGCCGGTTATATTGAATGTTCTGCAACAGATGCAAAACAAGTAAAAAAAGCATTTGATGCAATATCCCAAACTTTATTTCGAGGAATTTATTTGGATACCATTTCAAAAGCATTAGAAAATGAGCTGACTTTAAGAATCCTTATCATTTTAAGCATATTTAAAGAATTAAGTTTAAGTAGACTTTCAAAACACGTACATAAGAGTAAAGCAACATTATCCCGTCATACAAGGAATTTGATCAAATTAGGTCTTATTGAAGCCACCATTAAGGATATAAAACCACAAGCAGGTACAATTAATAAGCAATATTATTCCTTGAAAAAAGACCTAAGTTATCGTCTTGAAATTGAGAATTTCAATTTTGTTAATTTTATTAACATGAATTCTAAGGAAAAATGGGAGACCTTTAATGAGTTCTATATCAAAAAATTATTTACATTCAACTCTATCAGTCTGATATTAAAAAGAATTAGTGACATTGCATTAGATTTAGGCAAAATAATTTTTACGGATCCACCTTTAGTAAAGGAGTTTGGAAAATATTTGGAATTCTTACCTATAAATACACATTTTTTAAACGAAAAACAACATGAAAAGGTACAAGCTCTTTTAGGAGATTTTAATCTGAAATTAAATAAAATTCTAGCTGAGGATGACGACTCAATGAAATCTTACTTACTGGCGAACATGACTATTCCAATTTTAGATATCATCGATCTATTTGATAAACCAGCCAATTTTAAATTACTAATGTTAGGAAGAGAGTCAAAAAATTCTGAAAATAACACAGAGTGAATTTGTATAATTACCAATCAAAAGATAAAATCAAAAAATAAAAAATAAATTATATAGGGGGCGATTTCAAATTAAATCACTCATATTGAGCCACTTTGACCGTAAAATAGGTCCTAAAATAATAAAAGTCATGGGGGATGAAATATTAGAGGAAAATCTTGATCAAATCTCCCGATATATGGACTATCATAAAAAGAGATATTTTATTTATGAATTTAGAAATATCAAATCCGCAAATTTCATTTTTTTCGTGGCAAGCCCATTAGCCCGTGGTAATTATGAAATAGTGATGATATCCGTTGTCATAATAGATGAAGATATCGATCCTAGATCCTATTTTCATCTATTAAAACAGTTTGTTGCTGAATGTAAACAAATTAATGATGTATATAAAGGTTTTCATTCAATAAAAGGACAAAATTCCTCGTTTCAAGAAATTTATGAAAAGATAAAGACAATAATGCATAAAATGGTTTTATATCTAGATGATATATCTTTATTAAAGTACATTTAATAAATTCTTTAAGAATAAAATATAATATAGTAATATAATATCTTGATTGAGGGAAAATTCGTGAAATGTCTAGTGTTAAGTTATTTTGACAGTAAAATAGGACCTAAAGTCATCAAAACGGTTGGTGATGAAATTTTAAGGGAGCATCTTAAAGAAATCATACAATACATTGATTATCATGAAAATGGTTATTTCATTCATGAATTTAGAAAGATAAAATCTGCAAACATGATATTTTTTGTGGAAAGTCCTCTTGCTAGGGGGACAACAGAAAAGGTCATGATATCGATTGTGTTGATTGATGAGGATACCGATCCAAGAACATTTTCTCATTTATTAGAAATGTTTGTAAAAAAATTCAAGCAAATCAAAGACGTATATAAGGGATTTTATTTGGAAGAACACAATAATTCAAAAGGTCAAGAATTTCTGATAAATATAGAAACTCTAATGCATGACATTTTTAATAAATTTCCTTTAAAATCAATAGTAATTTAAGAATTATTACCTATATTTTTAAGTAAAAATTTGATTTATGAAGACATTTCAGAAATAAAGGGAATTAATTAAAAGGTATTTTCTTTCCTGTAAAGTCCCTCTTAAATTTTCCAAAATCTTCCATTTTATTCAAGATTTCCCTTTTAAAAACAGGACCATCCTTACAGACTAATAATCCTAAGGGTTCAATGGCACATAATCCACACAGACCACACCCACATCTCATGATCCTTTCGAGACTAGCGAACATCTCTATTCCATGATCATTACATATTTTTAGAAGCTCCTTCATCATGAATTCTGGTCCACAAGTAAAAACAATAATTTCCTTATATTTTTCAGGCTTAATATCTTTAAGATAATTTTCAAAAATGAATGAAGCAAAACCTTTTTGTCCATAACTTCCATCATCTGTGCAACATGTAAACTTACAATTTTCACGTGTTATATCAAAAATTTCATCGATAAAGATTAAATCACTATCCACTTTTGCTCCTTCAATTACTTGGAATTGTATATTGGATTTTTTTAGTTCATAAGAAAGGAACTTCAATGGTGCCATTCCGATTCCACCCCCTACTAAAACAACGTGCTTGTTTGGTATAGGAGGTAATGCAAAATAATTACCAAGGGGGCCCCTTACTCCAATATAATCACCAGCTTTTAATTCATATAAAGCTTTCGTGCATTCTCCAACTACTTTAACCGTGATTGCCCAATTACCTATATCATCACAAGAAGATATTGACATTGGAATTTCATCTATTCCAGGTACCCATACCATTACAAATTGTCCCGGTTTAGGAGTTTTTGTACTGTTCATTTTAAAAAAAAACGTTCGAACACCATTGCATTCATTAATTACTCTCGTTATTTTTACAGTTTGGATGGTATTTTCAGTCAAAATCAGGCACCTCTTGTGTCTCATATTCATGTGCTAATCCGATAAGGGAACTTATGTTTTTAATTTCATTTTGTCTCAGGTATTCATTTAAATCATCAATAATATCTTTTATTAAATCAACCCCTTCATATAATGCTGTTCCTATCTGTACTGCTGATGCTCCTGCTAGAAAAAACTCAATTACATCCTCCCATCTTGAGATTCCACCACATCCAATTATAGGAATTTTTAGTAATTTATAGAGATCATACACTTTTTTTATGGCAATTGGATGAATGGCTTTTCCAGATAATCCCCCACTTCCATGAGCTAAAATAGGTCTCCTTGTATTCACGTCTATTGCTAAAGCTCCAACAGTATTAATAGCAACAACCGCATCAGCGCCTGCTCTTTCTGCTGAAAGGGCAATTTCACTAAGATCGGTTACATTAGGATTCAATTTAATAAAAAGAGGGATGGAAAGTTCTTGCTTTAAATAAGAAACCACCTCATAGGTTAAATCTTTATCTATCCCTATTGATGCTACTTCCGCATGTGGACATGAAATATTAATTTCAATAGCATCTGCACCTTCTTTCTCGGCTTTTAAAGCGACTTCCAAATAGGTTTCTTTCTTATCTCCAAAAACGCTTACTATTAAGGGTATTCCGTGTTCTTTTATTTCTGTTATTTCACTTAAAAAATCATCAATACCGGGATTTCCTAATCCTACAGCATTTATAAACGTTCCAGGATAAAGTTCAATGATGGAAGGATTTTTATATCCTTTTCTTGTCTTAGGACCGATAGATTTTGAGGTAACCGCCCCTCCACCTGCTTCAATAAATCTTTTCATTGAAGAAGAAGATACACCTAAAATCCCAGAGGCTAAAATCAAGGGAGTTTTTAATTTTAAACTCGTTAATTTAATATTTAATTTCATTTTTTAGCATTTTTTTATTATGTATGATAAATTATAATACATTATAATTATGTGGTTATTTATTGGATTAGAAATTATTTATTTTATAAATTGATACAATTACTGAAATTTATAGCTTGGTATTAAAAAATGAAATGTCACGTAATTGACACATTGAGCGGTATATTTGCCGTAGATGATTCCGGAACGATCATTAATTTTAAAGATTTTAACGATAATGAACAAGAAATTATAGACTTTTATACTTCACTTGATGAGGGAAAAAAAATCCCCGAGATAAGTGAAATGTTCTTAGAGTTGGAAAATTCGGGGTTTAAAGATTATATTTTTGACAATAAACTACTTAAAAATATAATTGATAGAGATAACAAATATTCTACTCATTTAGAAATTGAATCATTAGAATTCAGAAATTTTAGATTCAATTTAGAATCTCAACTTCAAAAAATTGGTATTAATAAATCAAAGCATGATATACTAAAAAAGCATAAGATAATAAACCAGGAACTCATTAAAAAACAAATAAGTCAAATGGGGGAAAAAGGGGACGTTGCGATAATACAAGTGATTGAAACTCTTGATACATTAAAGAAAACGATAAGTTTATTCTCAGTTCGTTTAAGAGAATGGTATGGTATTCATTTTCCTGAATTAACAGATAAAGTGATTGAAGATAATATAATTCTTGCTAAAATGGTATCTATTTTAGGTAATAGAGAAAACTTTATTCTTAAAAATCTTACGGAATTATTTGATCTTAGTCTAAAAAGACTAAATTTTCTAATTGATAATGCGACCAATTCTATGGGTGCTGATATTGATCTAAGTATAGTCCAGCAATATGCCAATCAGATTATAAGCTTAGACGAGTATCGTGAAGAACTGGAAGAACATTTAAATGGACTAA
>CAZRIR010000181.1:0-5090 GCA_964600195.1 uncultured archaeon
GATACTTTCCCCTTTCGGCGATGTTTTTCGTTCCACTCACGTATTTAAATTTTAACTCCGCATATATAGTTTTTACGTTTTATAATTTAGGATTGAATATCCTAACATGTATCATGTTATATAAGGTCATCCGATTAGTATGGAAAGAAAAAGACAATAATAAAGCATTATATTTCATAAGTATCTATTTAATGAGCGTGCCTCATGTTTTTAATTACATTTTAGGGCAAATCAATATACAAATTACAATTTTTATTTTAATATCACTTTATATCTTTCTTAAATACAAAGAGATGAAATGGGATCTAATTGGCGGTGCGATATTAGGATTGAGCATTTTAATAAAACCAATTACCATATTCATCGTCCCTTTTCTTAGTATCATCTGCTATATTCGAGAGGATAAGAAATTCGTAATTCATTTCAAAAAAAGTCTTATAAGAATGATAGGAACCCTCCTGCCACTTTCAACGAACATATTGGTCTTTATAATGTATCCAACGTTAATAGAAGGTTTTTTAAATGCAAATTTTTCAGGTTCTACACCGGTTATTGTTAATTTTTCGTATAGCATATCAAAATTGATAACTAATTTCTTCATTTTTTATGGAATACCATTCAATCAAGTATTCGTTTTATTAATTGTTGCACTACTAATAGGAGGAACGGGATTCATTATTTTCATGTTGGGAGACTTCGGTGAAAAACGAGTAGTTTATGGTTACTTTTTTGGAATCGTGATCATGCTACTCGTATATTTCGATTCTTGGGGGCACCATCTTTTAATTTTAATACCTGTGCTTATCATCATATTGTTTGATTTGGACGTGAATGCTGAATTAACCTTGAAAATAGTGAAAGGAAATGTAATTTTCATATGTTTTTTTGATTTGCTTTTCATGGGAATATGGTATCTTACGGAAAAGTTTTTTCCATTCAATTTTGCCATAACAATTTCCCTCATGATGGTCTTATACATGATTAGCAAATATTCTTTAAAACCTAAAGAGCGTGAATAAAATGGAGATAATTCCTGCAATAGATGTTAGTGGAGGGAAATGTGTAAGGTTATTTAAGGGTAAAAAGGGGACCGAGACCGTGTATTTTGAAAATCCTCTTGATGCTTTAAAATTTTGGATAAAAAATGGAGCAAGTAGATTGCATTTTGTTGATTTAGATGGGGCATGGGGTTCAGATATAAATAAAAGTCTCCTGAAGCAAATGATATCCTTAGCATCTGATAAGGTTAAAGTTCAGGTTGGTGGAGGGATAAGGTCTTTTAAAGCTGCAGCCGAGCTCATAAATCTTGGCGCTGATCGCATTGTAATCGGAACCCTTGCAATAAAACAACCTGATGTAATTAAAAAATTATCAGAATCAATTGGAAAAAAAAAAATAATCGTGGCCTTAGATTATAAAAAAGGTAAGATTTCAACTCATGGATGGACGGAACAAACCAACTTAGATCCCTTTATTTTTGGCAAAGAAATTGAGAAATTAGGGACAGGTTATATTTTATTCTCATCGGTTGAAGCCGATGGTGCTTTTACGGGACCAGATTTGGAAAATATTAGGAAAATGGTGGAATCCGTAAATATTCCTGTTTATTCTGCAGGAGGTGTGAGAAATGAAGAGGACTTAAAGAATCTTGAAAAAACAGGAGTTCATGGCGTTATCGTGGGAAAAGCTTTTTATGAAAAAAAAATACCAATAAATATCGTCAAGAATTCAAAAAAATTATAATTAAATAAGAATTAACCTAATAATATTACCAATTACAAATTTAAAATCCCATCATCGTAAAATGCAACAGTTTCTTTATGATCTTGCCATTCATTTCGGACCAGCATTTATCATAGGAATTCTTCACACCGCAATTCCTTGCGAAGATAAGGCCATTTTCTTCTTTTGGTCGTCTGGTATATCGAAAACGACAAAAAAAAGGTTTATAATCTTACTTCTTTATGGATTGGGATTGATGTTTACAAATCTCCTTATCACGATAGTTTCCACCTCCATAACGAACATTCCACTATTTATCATTCCCGAATTTAGAGTGGATCCATATTTATTCAGTTTTTTAGGAGGGCTTTCATCTACAGTATTTGCCATTATTTTATTTTTCTTCATAACAAGAAGCGATTATACTCAAAAAATGCATGCAAGATATAAAGACACGATCATACACTTAAAATGGGAAAAAAATCGAACCCCCTTTTTATTTGGAATGATTGTAGGCTTTGCACCGTGCATTTTTGAATTTTATATTTATTCTCAGGGAATTATATTAGCTACCACTAAAGGATTGTTAATGGGGACCATCTACGTTTTTTACTATGGAGTTGGAACATTTGCGGGATTACTTTTCATTGCATTAATTAAACAAGGAACTTCTCGTTTTATAAAACCGACCATAACAAGAAAAAATACTATTTTTATTTTAATGATTTGCATCATTATCGTTTTTAACGTGATCATCATGTATGTCAGTGCTTTGCGAATAAATATTTATCCCGAGGCTTAAAAGAAATTACTTTAAATAAAAAAGATATTTATATAGAATTTTTATATTTTGGACTACAAAAATATTATAATTTGAATTTTTATTATTAATATTAAATTCAATTGAATTTAAAATTGAACAACCTAAATTTATACGTGTAAATACCATGAAATGTCTCTTCTGTGAATCGGAAAAAATAGAATTTACCTGTGAACGATGTAAATCTAGCTTTTGCATCAACCACATGACAACTACGACGGAATGGAAATGTACCAAGCATGAAGGTGCGTTAACGAAAGCCCAAGCAAACGAGCAAAATTACAAGTGCACTGTTGTTGAGAATAGTAATTGCCCAGAATGCAAGTCCCTGTTGAGATTAGAACGTTTATCCTCGGGACAATATTATTATAACTGTACAAACCCTGATTGTGATTGGAATTCGTATGAAAAAACTCCAGGATTGTTCCTCCCAACAAAAGAAAAATTAGTTCGGGAAGGACAAAGATATAATTTGATAAAAGGATTTAAATTATGTGGAAGGAGATTAAAAGAAAACCTCGGAAAGGACATATGTCCTAAATGTTTTTTAGATTTATTAAAAAGAAGTACCATCACGAGCTTTGATACCATCCAGAGCTCTTTTAACATCTCTCCACGAGACTTTACCAAACTAATTGATGAATATATTGAAGAAGAGCGCATTTATGGTATCATAGATCAAAAACATGGCATGTTTCATTATATTTCAGAAGAAACTAAAGCACAAATCCTTGACAAGTTTCATGGGGAAGGAATAATAAAAGTAAGTGATTTGGGGATCATGTTAGACATGAGCACGGAAACCACGCTTAAAATAATATACAACATCATCAGTAAGATGCAAATTAAAGGATCCTTTTCTCAAGACAAATCATTCTATTACACTCAAAATTACATCACCTCAACAATAACATCAGAAATAATAAAACAGGGAAGAATTACTCTTACTGATCTCTCCAAAAACTTGAAGTTACCCGTAGCACAAGTTAAGTCTTTTTGCGTCAACCTCATGAGAATGAATGAAATCAATGCTTTCTTTGCTGATAAAGGAAATCAAGTCATCACCTCAACTCAAATCAACAAGGAAATCAAGCAACAAGCGAAAGAGAAGGGTTTGTTTGAGCTCTCAAAATTGGCCTCCGATTTAAAGATTGCCGTGGAACTGGCCAGGAAGAGCCTTCACAACTTGATCAAAAAAGGTTCAATCAAGGGAATCTTTACCCAAAGAAGGGAATTTGCCACGCAAAAATACCTTCAAAACAAGATTAAAGAAATTGCAAGAGCCTACAGAACAATGCCTTTAAGAGAACTTTCAAATAAATTAGGAGTCACTGAATCGAGCATCGAAGAATTGCTCGCGAAATTGATCGGCAAGGGAGAGATTGATGGATATATTGACATGCAAAAGCGTCTCTTCGTGGCATATGCGATAACTTCCGGAACCCAGGTCCCAAAAGATGCGATCCAAAGTGCGGCTCCTGTAAAAGAAACGGGAAGGGTTGAAGTCGTGAGGGAGTATGACTTCATTGGAGGACAGCTTCATTTTAAGGTTGTCGTTAGGAATAATACTAACATGGCGATCCACAGCGTCAAGGTCATATTGGACGTGCCTTCAAGTTATAAAATTAAAGAGCCATTGATCAACATCCCCGTCATAGAACAAGGAAATTCTAGAGGCGTGGACTTTTATCTTGAACCGAACGAATGCGGCATATCTGACATAGGAGGGACGGTCATCTATAAAAATGCCAAGGGAGATTCTAGCACGATCAACATAAATAAAAAGGAAGTGCAAATCAAGTGTCCGTTAGTGTGCACGTCCCTGAGCACGATTGAAGATTGTCAATTATCGATTCAAACCCTTCCGAACGATGCCCGGGCATTCTTGATAGCAGATTTAGATCCACGCCTTGCTTTCAGGGCGGCAATCCGTTCCATTAAAAATTTTGAGACCAGCATGGTGACGAGTCACGAGACATCTGATCCAAGCGGGTCGTATGAAGCCGAAGCATGGTTTTGCAGCGAAGCGAAGGTCACGGGGGGTCGCATCATCACGAGGACCTATGTATCAGAGAAGAATCAATCGTTAGAAGTGAGGGTGTGGTGTGCCAATCCAGGTCAATTGACGGGGTTTTTAGCAAAAGCAATTGAGCTACTCTTTGAACAAATTAATATCATACGGAAAATAAGGTCTGATGAGAGGGAGAAAACGATAGATGTTATGGCCATTACGCAGAACCTTGCAGAAATATCCGACTACGCAGCATTACGATGGAAAGCACAAAATATCCGAAATAAACTCCATGATACCTTCATAAGACTGAATAAAATGCTAGGAGATAAAGATCCCGTTTTGGGAAGGATTGAATTCTGGCTGTCTACCTTGAATAAGTATGGTAAGGATGATAATATAAGTGAAGAGGAAGCAGATAAGCTCATCAATGACGTGGAGCAGTTTAAAAACGTTTTAGCCCGTTCCCTGAAGATTTAAGATGATCAATAACTATTTATATTTGTGTTACACACATTATATTAACACATTGCCAAG
>CAZRIR010000182.1:0-5053 GCA_964600195.1 uncultured archaeon
CTTGATCAGAGGGTGTCGATTCCATTTTTTATTTCGCATGAAAATTTTATCTATGTTCTATATTTATATTATTAATTCTCAAATTTATTTTTATTTAAAATATTCAATAATGTAGGAATTAAATAATAACGTGGATTCTTAATCTTATGGAGAGGGTCTAAGATCTTAAATGTTGATTTAAAGAATGACGATTAAAGATGCATTCATTTAATAGATTTAAATTAATAAAATGAATAGCTATTAAAATAGATATTAACCATCGTTATCAGGTTATTTTTTTATAGGAGGCTCTCCTATCGTCAATCTTTCACTATTATTTTTTGAAAGATATCATCCTATTTATTTTTGAAGTAATGAGAAAAATATTCATTAACCTTTCCATATTTTTCTCGAATAACCGATTTAAATTTCCCAATATCTAACCTATTTTTCACTTGTTGTCATCAACATCCAAAGTCTTGTTGTATATCAATTACAGTATCAGGGTATAAGCTAAAGGTTATATCATCTTTTATTGGATTGAACCTTCTCAATAATCCCTCTTCGTTCGGAGCATATGGAGAAATGCCCACATCATCATATATATAAGCCTCTTCAATATTTACGATTAATTGAAGATAATTATGAATGTATCCATCATGAATGGGAAATATTGATTCTGAATGATTCTCATGTATATATTTATCAACCATCGCTAATGTTTCTATAAAATTTGCGTCATCCTTTACTTTAACCTTGAAAGTTTTACCTTCCTGTAAGTCTTTGATTGGTATGCTGATTTTAAGGGTAATTTCTTTAATTTGTAATACCTCCATTTATATTATTTATAATAATCCTAGCATTAGGATGCTCTCCTCATGTCGATTTTTCACTATAATTTTCTGAAAAATCTCATCCAAATCATGCAATAAATTCTCTTTTTCCAAAATAATGAGCAAAATATTCATTATTCTTACCAAATTTTTCACGGATAATGGTCTTGAACCTTCCATAGTCTACTCTATTTACCATTTTTGCTCATCACCCTCAAGCGGACGAAGTTAATGAGATTTCTGAATCATCATAAAGATTAAAATCGATTTTTTTATCAATTGGCATGAAACCTTTGGCACTTGCGGCAAATACATTGATATCTGAATAGATTTGATTCTCTATAGGATCCCAAAATAATTGTAAATAACAGCGTATGAAACTGTCATGAGGATGTGAAGCAAAATGTGATTTTTCGGGATTCTCAAAAATGTATTTGTCTACCATTGCTAATGTTTCAATGAAAATTGCATCATCCTTTACATCGACAACAAATTCTTTATTTTTTGCTATTCCATTAACCGGTACTCTCAATTGAAATGTAATTTTTTTAATTTTTGATACCTCCTTTTATTCTAATGTATTTAAATTTATAATAATCCTTTTTGATCAAGTATCAATGGTAAATCTTTCTTTAATTCGTATGATGTTGTATATTTTTTCTCATTATCAACTATAACACACTTGCCTGTCAAATTCAAAGCTCTTGCTTCCTCTGAATTTAATGATTTAGTTTCGTGAGTAATATGTTTGATATATGGTATTATTGCAGAGAAAATTAGGTTCATGAATTGAGTCCATTGACACGAGCAAGCTTCTAATGGAACGTAAATATCTAATTTCAACTTTTTTCCTGCTATTGACTCTTGATTTATCCTTGTTGTCGATATATCACCAGGCAATTGTTTAGAATCTTGAACATCAGACGCATTACAACAAGAAATTTGACTTTGATCGTAACATGTCTCTTGAGAAGAACCACAACAAGATGATTCGGATCTTTCAAGTTTTAATTCTTTTTCTTTATCCATTTTTTTCATCTCTCTTTTATTTAATTTCCACAACAATTTACAGAATTATTTTTACCATTTAATCTCTTTCGCGCATCCCATAGACAACCGCATCCTTTCCGCTCTTGCATTACAATAGCTTGAGTAGGGCAATTTCTCTGACAAGCACTACATTCCGTGCAATGTTCGGGTATTTTTATTTCATATTTCCCTGAAATATTCATTGCAGGAAGTCCAAAGGGACAGATTTCTCCACACAATCCACAACCTGAACATTTAGAAGGATCAATATAAATTTTAATTTCATTAATTTTTCCAGGTGATGAAGAGCAACAACTTTTATTCGCATTTAATTCCGTCATAACCCATCAATTAATAATTCTTTTTTGTTCATTTTTTAATTTATTTTTTAATTTTAATAAAATATTACCCCAATTATTAGAAAAATAATGCTTAGAGTTAATAAAGTTTTATTTATCAATGTAAAAGTTGGATATTCTACTTGAATTTCGTTTGGACTTGTTGCCATCGTATATCCACTAAAGGACATTGTTGAGAAAAAGGCTATCCAAAAATAAAACCAAGAGGACCATAATATATTTAGAAAGTTTTGGTGAAGAATCCAATTAAATCCTAATAAAATAAAAAGATTGAAGACACCAAATAAAATTCCTTTATAAATAAACTTTCGAGTAAATCTAACAATGGGATAAAATAACGTAATGAGGATATTTGCAATTACAATCCAAAGAGAAACCTCACCTAACAACCAGATTTTATAAAACCATCTTAGATTAACTAAAAATCCTAGTAATATAAATATAAAAATCATTGCGATTAATGGAAAAATAAATATTCGGCGAAATAGAAAGGTGGTATGAGTTATTCCAGCCCGAATTCGGTTAGATAGTGTAAATTTAGCGAGTTTCATTTTGTCACTTTTTCGAGCGGGTTTATCTCTATAAAATTGAGGTAAATCTTTAGACCAAACTGGTCCATATTTGATTGTGAATGGGAATGAATTTGATTTTTTTGGTAATTGAGGTATTGCAACACCTCCTGCCGAAAGTTGAGGAAGAATGAGAATTCTTGTATCAGTCAATTCAGTAATATTTATAGCGTCTACCGCTTCAATTAGTTGTTTATTTCCAAAATCATTTCCCCGGGCTGCACACCATACGTTTATTCCATTTGTATCGACACACAGAATCCAAGCATCCATCTGTTTTAAATCTCGCATGACTTTAATGTAAGTATATAGGTAATTAGATGTTACAAATATCGGTGAGGTTCTTGTTGGATTTCCCGACTTATAAATTCCGGGTTCTATCGGTACCCTATCAACTTGACCTGTAAACAGGCATCTATAGATTTGAAATTGGGAAGTAATTCCAGTAAATTTTCTTGGTTCGGGGATGTAATATCCAAGTTCCTTATTATTTATCTTTTTCAATTCTAGTGCTTGTATGGCCCCATGATTCCATTTTTCATGACTTGTTACTTGAAATCCTATTGGTTCTAAATATTTATGAAACCATTTCAATACAATTGTTTGACTTAATCTCTGACGTTTAAGCTTTTTTTTATACCACCATCTTTTTAATCTAAAAGGTATTTTCCAAAATCCCGAGGGAAGGAACTCTGCTGCTATTAGGAATTTTCCATCTGGTTTTAAGGCCTTCCATGCTTCTCTGAGAAGAATCTGTTGTTCAAAAGGGCGGAGTTCAGATAACATGAAGGTGCTAACTATGATATCTTTTGATTGTGGCTCTATTTTATTATCGGAAATCGTGCCAATTTGAAAATTCAATGCGATAACCACGTCAGTGGGATAATTCTCCATAGCATGATTAATCATGTAAAAATTTTTATCAATAGCAAGAACATTATTTCCTTTTAATGCCATTTTTACTGCAAGAGAACCTGTCCCACAACCCAATTCTAAAATAGACTGTGAAGTATCAAGTCGATTCAGAATCCATTCTTGGACTTTAACATTTACTCCTTTCGTAAGTACAGTGAATTTTGAATCATAAGAACTAGGTTCTTGCTCCAGTTTGCGCATGTAAACTACAGCCATATAATTTCACCAAAAAAAAATATTTTATTTTTCCTTCCAAAAACCTTTTTTCAATAATAGCCTTCCTAAATAAACAATTGACAGCATTACTGGAACTTCCCAAAATAATCCCATTGTAGTTCCTAATGCGGCAATTGAACCTACACCAAATAAAGCCACAGCTGTTGCAATAGCTATTTCAAAATGACTTGAAGACCCAATTATAACAGTTACGATTGCTTCACGATACTTAAGTTTAAATAATTTCGTCATTAATACATTATATCCAACTACTATGGCAAATCCTACTAATAATGGGATTGAAACTAAGATTAAAAGGTTAGGATTAGCTATTATAACACCTCCATTTAAAGAGAAAAGGACAATTAACGTTGTCAAGAGTGCAGCTATAGATACTTTACCCACAATAGGAACATATGTCTCTTTGAACCATGATTCGCCTTTTTTTAATATAATTATTTTTTTTGTTATCATACCCGCAACTAATGGGAGTCCAATGAAAATAACTGCAGAGATCAGTAAATATATCCAATCAATCGCTATGTTTTGAATTCCGGTCAAAAGCGTGACAATAACAACGTACAGAAATATCATAGTAATAGTATTGATGCTCGTGTTCAGGACATTTTGTTCCTGATTGCCTTTTGCCATCCAACCCCATACTAAAACCATGGCAGTGCAAGGAGAACTCGATAATAATATGACCGCAATGATCAATTGTTCATAACCTGCTAAAAATATTCGTGCCATCAATAATCCTATAAAAGGTGCAACTATCCAATTGGATATGAGCGTTAAAATAATAGGTTTAGGACTTTTTCTTAGCTTTTTTAGCTCTGAAGTCTTTAGATTTAACATTGCAGGATACATCATTAAAAAAAGACATATTCCTATAGGAATTGAAATTTGTCCAATTTGAAGGGCATTTATTGCTTCGCTTAATTGGGGAATAAATATTGCTAAAAGCAATCCTATTACAATGCATAAAGCGACCCATAATGGAAGTAATTTTTCAAAAAGTCCAAGATTTTTTTCATCTTGGACATCAATTTCAATCTTTTCTGTTTCACTCATATAAAATTAACCTCATTCATTAAACTTCTTGATATATCTAATCTTCTTTCATATTCTTTCTGCATAGTTTTTATGAATG